>NZ_JAWOBT010000025.1:0-25410 GCF_046484155.1 Alkalibacterium sp. | reverse complement strand
ATAAAAGTGTAGCACAAGGAGAGTGCAGCTGAACGCTTCTATTCCTAAGAAGTGTTCACTGCCCTTTCTCCACTACATGGAAAGGGGATATTATGGCGATATCATCAGACGCTACAACAGAAAGCAAAACAGCGACTAAAAGACCTAAACATCTGGCCAAACGAAAAGATGCTAATAAATGGGGATACATTTTTGTCGCACCATTTTTTATATTTTTCCTGATTTTTAACTTTTACCCGATGTTTTATACGATTTACTTATCTTTTACCGATCTAGCCGGTTGGGCAACTGAAGCGAATTTTGTTGGGTTCCAGAATTTCGAAAGACTTTATAATAACCAATTATTCAGAAATTCGGTGTTTAACACGATGATTCTTTGGTTAATCAACTTTTTCCCGCAGATCATACTAGCCTTCATACTGGCCTACTGGTTTACGAATAGACGAATGAATTTAAAGGCGACTGGGTTTTTCAAAAGTATGTTTTACCTACCTAATATCATAACAGCCGCATCGGTAGCTTTGATATTCAGTTCATTATTCAGCTACCCACGTGGGCCATTAAACTTAATCATGCTGGATTGGGGACTGATTAGTTCACCAGTAGATTTCTTCAGAAGTGTTTTAGGTACGCGTTTAATTGTATCGTTTATTCAGTTCTGGATGTGGTATGGACAGACAACAATCGTTCTTCAGGCAGGTATTCTGGGAATTGACGAGAATCTGTTCGACGCTGCACGTGTAGATGGCGCAACAGACTGGCAGTCATTTACAAAAATTACAATGCCCTTGATGAAACCTATAACATTATATGTTTTAGTTACATCTCTTATTGGGGGTCTTCAAATATTCGATATCCCTTATCTGTTAACGGGGGGAGGACCAGCTCAATCAGTTGAGACCATGATGATCTTTATTTACAAACAAGCTTTCCAAGGTGGAAGAAACTTGAATGTTGCTTCAACAGCATCAGTATTCCTCCTTATTATGACATCAATCTTGAGCTTGATTATCTTTAACAGTTTCCGAGACAAAAAAACTACAAAAACAGTGAAAGGAGTGAAATAGAATATGTACGAAGAAGGTAATCAAAAAAAATTAAAAATACAGCGAACTCTGATATATGTATTCTTTGCTCTTTTGACACTGTTGAGTATTATACCTTTTTGGGTCGTCATTGTTAATTCAACGCGATCAGCTCCTGAAATTCAACAAGGACTGTCTCTTATTCCAAGTGACTCAGCCTGGTCTAACTGGACACATCTAAGAGATCAGGGGTTTAATATATTCCAAGGGTATGGAAACTCATTCTTTATCGCGGCAAGTGCGACGATTTTAAGTTTATATTTCTCGTCGCTGACAGCCTATGCTTTTATCGTGTACGACTTTAAAGGTAAAAAGTTTATATGGGGAATCATTCTCTTATTGATCATGATTCCGACACAGGTAAGTATCATCGGTTTTTATAAATTCATGGCTAACTTAGGCTTGTTGAATAACTATATTCCATTGATATTACCTTCCATAGCTAGTGCACCGACAGTTTTCTTCATGAAGCAATATCTGGAAACCATCTATCATCCAGCATTAGTGGACTCAGCGCGTGTTGATGGGGCGAGTGAAATTTTCATCTTCCATGCAATTATATTGCCGTTGATGCGTCCGGCATTGGCAACGATGGCTATTTTTTCATTCATTGCATCATGGAACAACTTCTTACTACCATTAATTTTAATTAATGATCGTTCAATGTATACACTACCCATGTTAGTTCAGCTATTGACAACAGACGGATATAGAACTGAATTTGGAGCCATGTATATGGGGATTACACTCTCCGTTGTACCATTACTCTTTCTTTATGCGTTCCTATCTCGTTACATTATCGGTGGGGTCACCGCAGGTAGTATTAAACAGTGACAGTTTATTTAGAGAACTAGGCTCAGATTATGAGATGTTGAAGGAACTTAAACGGTGTTTAAGTTCCTTTTTTGTGCACGTGAAATGAACGACAACTTAGTGGTTATAGTGAAAATATTGGCTTTATCATGAATTAAGGCAGAATTATTAAAAATGATGCGAAAAGAGTTCTATCTGTTATCAATGATCTTTATAATATACCTTTTATTCTTCGGAATTTTCGTTATACTAATGATGAGAATGAAAAAAGGAGAAGATAAATGTGTTCGATATCGCTAAGTTAACACAAGGCAAAGAGCTATCAGAGTTAGATCAGCAATTACTTACTTATATTTTGGAACACATGGATTGTGTGCTTCAAAAAGGTGTACGTCAAATCGCTAAGGATAATTACACATCTCCGGCAAGTGTCATTCGGTTATCAAAAAAATTAGGCTACACCGGATTTATTGATTTGTATTACCATTTATTACCACTGGTCAATGCCGGAAATGACACCGATAAAACAAAAGAAGTGGATTTTTTTGAACTTGAGCGTTCGTTAGTCTTGCAGCATAATTCAATAGAAGACATGGATGCATTTATTGAAAATGTACTGCATTTAAATGGTAAGGTCATTTTCATTTATGCAGCAGGCTTTTCTGCAATCACAGCAGAATATCTATATAAAAAATTGTTGCTTCTGGGAAAACAAGTGATTATTGCAACCTCGCTCGATTCAGTGGGTGTTTTGGAAAATAATCTAAAGAATATCGGAGCCTTTGTAGCGATTTCTAAATCGGGCGAAACGCAAGGTGTCTTAGACAAAATGCATACTGCTAAAAAAGCAGGAGTGTATACTGTTTCCTTTACAAAAGAAACGTCTAACCGTTTAAGCGAACACAGTGATCTGAACTTCAAAATTACTGATAAACATAAATTGGATGACCGAAATTTGTTGCCAAACACCTTTTTTCCTTTCACTTTATTATTGATTGAGTATCTACTCAGTGGCTATTTAAAAGGAATTAATGAAGTAGAAGATTACTCAGAAGTGGAATGATTTTAAAGACATAATGCTGGTGGCTATGTTGATATTTGTTATTCACCGAGGTACAGCATATTTTCTAAAAGCTGTTAAATCACGGATAGTGTTATCAATGATGTCTGGAAAATCCAATAAATACGTTGCTTTTTATTTTTTTGAAACGTGTTTCGTCTTGGCGAAACACGTTTTTTCTTGTTATGAAAGCCTTTTATTGAGGGCGAGTTATCGCTACACTTAGATTAACTTAAAAATATTGGAGGGAAAGAAAATGAAAGAAAGAATAATGGATACGATGCAAAAATTTTCCAAAGCAATGTTTATACCCGTTTTGATCTTACCGATTGCAGGGATTTTGATTGCGATAGGGAATTTATTTACCAACGCACGTTTACTGGAAGTTGTTCCGTTTTTAGATAATCCAGTTACAACTGGTTTTGGAACGATTCTGTCCGGGTCGCTTGTTTCAATTTTAGTCAATTTAGGCTTAGTCTTTTCTGTCGGGTTAGCTGTCGGGCTAGCCAATAAGAAAAAATCAGAAGCTGGATTCATTGCTTTACTCGGCTACCTGGTCTTTATCAATGCGATGAATGGCTATATGGGCATTCAAGGAATGTTGATTGAAGGAAACCTTCAGGGTACCGGACAAACGATGGTACTCGGCGTACAAATACTGGATATGGGAGTATTCCTTGGGATTTTCTTAGGGATCGTCACAGCGCTTGTACATAACCGCTTTGCTGATAAAGAATTCAACAACGCCTTCCAGATCTACGGCGGATCCCGCTTTGTATTTATCGTGTTGATCCCAGTTGTCGTTCTGTTAGCCATCTTATTTACAAGTATTTGGCCATTTTTCCAGTCCGGCATTAGCAGTTTAGGAATCTTGATCAACCAAAGTGGAAACTTCGGATTATTCTTATACGGTGCACTGGAACGGTTACTTATCCCAACTGGTTTGCATCACTTAGTGTATACACCCTTCTTATACACCGAATTAGGTGGTATTGCTGAAGTGGGTGGGGAAATATTTGAAGGTGCTCGTAATATCTACTTTGCAGAAATTGCCAATGCTGATGGCGGCTTATTGGCCCCTAGTGTCATTTGGGATGCTCGCGGAATCTCTAAAATGTTTGGTCTGATCGGTGCGTGTTTGGCTATGTATCATCAAGCTAAACCAGAAAACAAAGCAAAAGCACGTGCAATCTTGATTCCTGCTGCAGTGACTTCTTTCATTGCCGGAGTAACCGAACCTATCGAATTTGCCTTTATGTTTGTGGCTCCTTTGCTTTTCGTCGTCCATGCAGGTCTGAGTGGATTAAGTATGGTCGTCTTGAATCTGCTTAATGTTCGTGCTATTGGTCCTAATGGATTCATAGACTTCTTGCTATACAATGTCCCTCTAGGAATAGAACGTACAGGTTGGCCAATGTATATTCTTGTAGGTCTCATGTTCTTTGCAATCTACTATTTCTTATTCCGTTTCTTGATCTCCATGTTTAATTATAAAACGATTGGACGAGAAGATGAGGGTGGGGAAACACGTTTATATTCGAAAAAAGATTATCAAGAAAAACAAGCTCAAGGTAGCGAACCCGCAAGCGATTTAGGACTGGCGCAAACCATTATTGCTGCACTTGGTGGGGATGATAACATCCAGACCGTGAATAATTGCTACTCTCGCCTACGCTTAACTTTGCTGGATCCAGATAAGGTCAATGAAGGACTCTTAACAGGCGAGACAGGAGCCAGCGGAGTTATGAAAAGAGGCCAAAATGTTCAAGTGGTATATGGCTTGCAAGTAAATAAAATCCGCAAAGCAGTCGACACAGTATTGAATCGTGAACCTGTAGAAGAATAAAGGAAATAAAAAAAGTGAGGATGAAATATTTATGAAAAAGTTTTCTGTAGTCATTGCCGGTGGTGGTAGCACGTTTACGCCAGGAATCGTCATGATGATGCTGGACAATATGGACCGTTTTCCGATGCGTGAATTGGTTTTGTATGATAATGATAAAGAACGTCAAGCGGAATTAGGGGAAGCCTTAGAAATTTTGCTGAAAGAACAAGCACCAGACCTGAAATTCTCTTATACGACCGATCCAAAAGAGGCGTTCAGCGACAAGGATTTCTGTATGGCTCATATTCGTGTCGGGAAATACGCTATGCGAGAAAAAGATGAGAAGATTCCTCTGCGACATGGTGTCGTTGGACAAGAAACGTGTGGACCCGGTGGGATCGCTTATGGTATGCGCAGCATTACGGGGATGATGGAAATCATAGATCATATGGAAACATATTCGCCGGATTGCTGGATGTTAAATTATTCCAATCCAGCAGCCATTGTGGCAGAAGCGTGTCGTGTCTTACGTCCCGATTCTAAAGTCTTGAATATTTGTGATATGCCGGTGGGAACTTTGCGCAGAATGTCTCAGATCATTGAAAAAAATCCGGAAGATTTAGAAGTGCGTTATTTTGGATTGAATCATTTTGGCTGGTGGACAAGTGTCAAAGACAAAGAAGGACATGAATATATCGATCAAATTCGTGAGTATGTTGCGGAAAATGGCTACTTGACAAAAGTCGAAGTGGATAAGCAGCATATGGATGAGAGCTGGCAAGAAACACACAAGAAAGCAAAAGACATATTAGCAGTCAATCCGCATTATTTACCGAATACGTACTTGAAATATTACCTGTATCCTGACTATGAAGTGGCCCATTCCAACGCGGATTATACGCGCGCCAATGAAGTCATGAATGGCCGTGAAAAAGAGGTCTTTACGGCTGCTCGCAATATCATCAAAAAAGGAACGGCCGTAGAGGGTGGGTTCCATATCGATAGTCACGCATCCTTTATCGTTGATTTGGCACGTGCCATCGCCTTTAATACCCATGAACGGATGTTGATGATCGTTGAAAATAACGGTGCGATTGCGAATTTTCCAGATGATGCCATGGTGGAAGTGCCGTGTATCGTAGGAAACGACGGTCCGGAACCACTAACCCAAGGGAAAATACCTGCATTTGAAAAAGCGCTGATGTTCCAACAGGTGACAGTAGAAAAACTGGTGGTCGAAGCTTATATCGAAGGTAGTTACCTGAAATTATGGCAGGCGCTGACATTATCGAAAACTATTCCGAGTGCGAAAGTGGCTAAAGACATTCTAGATGATTTGATCGAAGCCAACAAAAATTACTGGCCAGAATTACATTAATAGTTCATCTGTCGAGTGAAGATGAACCGATGAAAGAAAATAAAAGGTAGGGTCGGAAATTTTCCGACCCTATACTTATGAAAAAAATCAAGGAGGCAGAATCAATGGAGATAGGAATAATCGGATTAGGCAAGATGGGATTGAATTTAGCAGAAAATATGGTGGATCAAGGGTATACGGTATATGGAATGGATGTGAATCCTTCGCTTAAAGACAAAGTAAATGCTAAAGGTATTCAGTTTGCTGAATCGATAGAAGAATTACTGTCTGATTTTTCTAATCAAAAAACAATCTGGATGATGTTACCGGCCGGTGAAATTACGGAAGCCATTTTTCAAAAAATAAAACAGCATTTAAGTCCTGGAGACCGTATTATTGATGGTGGGAATGCTCATTTTGAAGATTCGAAGCGTCGTGGAGCCGAGTGTGAAGAAAAAAGTCTGCACTTTTTTGACGTAGGAACTTCTGGCGGGGTTTCTGGTGCGCGAAGTGGCGCATGTATGATGATTGGCGGTGACGCAGAAGCATTCGCTGAAATCGAAGAAATTTTTGCGGCTGTGAATGTGGCCGATGGTTATTTGTATACGGGTCCAAGTGGTAGCGGCCATTATTTGAAAATGGTTCATAATGGTGTAGAATATGGGATGATGCAATCAATAGGAGAAGGCTTCAATGTATTGCAGCATGCTGAATATGATTTTGATATGGGAAAAGTAGCTAAAGTCTGGAACAACGGATCTGTCATCCGCAGCTGGCTAATGGAATTAGCCTTTGACTTCTTGACTGAAAATGCGCGCTTGGATGACATTGAAGGCGTTATTCATTCATCAGGAGAAGGACAATGGACGGTCCAAGAAGCTATGAAAATGCAAGTCCCGGTTCCTGTTATAGCGCAATCATTGATGGTGCGGTATTCTTCAATGGACAAAGAAAAATATGGAGAAAAAGTAGCTGCTTCCTTGCGTAATGGGTTTGGAGGTCATGCTGTCGTCAAGAAGGAGGACTAAACGTGCAGATGCAATTTAGAATTGGAATGGATATTGGAACAACGAGTACAAAAGCGGTCTTGTATGATGGAGTTTTTGCTGTAAGAGACTCAGCAGCTCAAACTTATCCCACTATACGCGCAGAAGAAGGGATGGCCGAACAAGATCCCAAAGTGATTTTTAAAGCAGTAATAGCCGTCCTTCAAACACTGCTTAATCGAAATGAAGTCATTCGTAATCAAATTAAATCTGTGTCTTTTTCCAGTGCTATGCATAGTTTGATGCTTGTTTCAGGTGATGGAAAACCGCTGACTAATGTCTATACATGGGCAGATAATCGCTCGAATGCGACTTTGAAACTGACGCGCGAAGAGTCAGATTTAAATTGGATCTACCAACGAACGGGAACGCCGATTCACTCGATGTCTCCGCTAAGTAAACTGTTGTGGTTAAAAAAGGAACATCCAGTTTTGCTGGCGAAAGCGGAACGAATCGTCGGAATCAAAGAGTACATCACTTATCAATTAACAGGTGAATGGAAAATCGACTATTCCCTTGCTTCAGCGACCGGTCTATTTAATCTCAAGAAGTTGGATTGGGATCAAGATATATTAGACTTTGTCGGCGTGAATCGGAAAGCTTTCTCTGATCCCGTCGATACGAATTTTGTTTTCACTCGAAAAGTGGAAGAAACCTACGCTAAAGCCGCCCTTTCTCTACAAACAAACCTTGTTATTGGAGCGAGCGATGGTTGTCTAGCTAACTTGGGACTAGATGCAGTCGGTCAAAATGAAGTCGCGATGACGATTGGAACCAGTGGCGCTTTGCGAATGGTTAATGACCATATCGTTTTGGATCCAGAAGGTCGCACGTTTTGTTATTACTTAGCGAAAGACAAATGGGTCGTCGGAGGGGCTGTTAACAATGGGGGCAACGCCTTTGAATGGATAGCGAACATTTTTTCTGCGGATTACAAAAGCTTAAATGAAATGGCTGGAAAAATTTCTCCCGGGGCAGACGGCTTGCTCTTCTATCCTTACTTAAATGGCGAACGAGCACCACTATGGGATGCCTCTGTTCAAGCTCATTTCATTGGGATCGATGCCATTCACACAAAAGACCACTTCGTTCGTGCTGTAATGGAGGGTGTACTATTCAATTTAGCAGAAGTGCTCGATATATTGGAAACCTTTGGCGGGCAATCAAAATGTTTAAAAGTTACCGGTGGTTTTTTACATTCATCTTTATGGAAACAAATGGCGGCAGATATTTTCAACAAAACTCTGACGCTATCGCCACAATTTGAAAGCTCTTGTTTGGGAGCTGTATTAGTTGGCGAGCCATACGATGCGGAGCTGCTTGAAACCTTAGAGGCGAAAGAGGAAGAAGTGGTGCCTGATGAAATGACTTCGGAAAAATATAAAGAAACATTTGAACTTTATCAGGCATTATCTAAACCAATTAAAGAAATGCATGCGATAAGAGAATTTTATCGGAAGAAATAACCGTAAATAAAAAGGGGTTTCCGCGATGAAAAGCGGGAAACCTTTTTTTGTACTGAAAAATTTAATAGGGATGATCGATCGCGTTGCTCGTTCGAAGAAAAATAAAGAACTGGAACCCAAACGATATGTAGACACATATCGTTTGGGTTCTTTTAAGTTAACGACTGTCCAGGTGAAAACCAATGCTCTGTCTAAGTTTCGTAATTTTCTAATAGGATTTTTGCTATTTTAAATAAAAACGCTTGCATTATTCAGAGAGTATGATATTATGAATCTGTAATCGGTTACACATTCTGTATTGCCAATGTTTACAGGTATATATAAAGCGGTCAGTAATTGATAAAATGAGATAGACTTAGAGTAGGTGAAAGTTATGGTAACAATTAAAGAGGTTGCGAAACATGCTGGAGTATCTGTTGCAACTGTGTCTCGTGCATTAAATAAAAATGGATATGTGAGCGAGAAAGCTCGGAAAAAAGTAGAAGCCTCCATCAAAGAATTAAACTATTACCCTAATGAAGTGGCGCGCTCATTGTTCCAGAAAACGTCTAAGATGATCGGACTGTTGTTGCCGGATATTTCTAACCCCTATTTCCCTTTACTTATGAAAGGAATCGAAGAAAGCGCCCGTGAGAATGGGTACAGCGTGATTCTAGGTAATGTGGAAGAAGGCAGTAAAGCGGGGGATAATTACATGACATTATTCGCCCAGCAAAATGTAGCAGGCGTCTTATCCGCTGTCGAAGGAACACTTAGTAATAATCATCCGATGCCTATCGTTATGCTTGACCGGGTGCTAGAAGGAGATGACTATGCAGTCTATACCAACGACGTAAAGGGTGGCATTCTAGCTGCTCAAGCTATTATTGATCGGAAACCTGGCAAAGTACTAATTATTGCAGGACCTAAATCAGTCCCTGGAGCAATTGACCGCTTACTTGGTATCTTATCCGTATTGAATCCAACAGACGTTGAATATGAAATTTTTGAAACAGGATCGTATACGATTGAAGAAGCAAAAACGACTGCCGAAGACATTTTCGATTTATATGGAAAGATGGATAGCATCATCGCAAGTAATGATCTGTTTGCTCTGGCCGTAATGAAAGAAGCACAGCAGAGAGGCTACCAGATCCCACGAGATATTCAAGTGATTGGATATGATAATATTCCATTTAGTCAATTAGTATATCCGGGATTAACCACGATATCTCAGCCGGCTTTTCAAGCAGGTTATCAAGCTGCGGACTTGTTAGTTCGCCGAATCAGGAAAGATAACATAAGCAACAAACGAATAAAGTTGGATCCTGAACTCGTCGTTCGAGATTCTTTAAGAGAAAGCGAGGAGTATTGAATGGTAAAGATCACAGTAGTAGGTAGTATTTCAACGGATTTTGTCATTGAAACAGACAAACGTCCGCAAATAGGTGAAACAGTCGAAGGGAAAAACTTTTCTACTGCCTTTGGAGGTAAGGGAGCGAACCAGGCGGTAGCTGCGGCTCGCTTAGGTGCCGAAGTGTTTATGGTAGGGACAGTAGGAAACGATACATTTGCAGAAGAGCTTAAACGAAACTTAAAAGAAAACAAAATTTTTTTAAACAATGTGGAACGGGTTACACATCTGCCCTCTGGTTCGGCAGTCATTACGATTCAAGATGGGGATAACGCCATTATCTATATTCCGGGAGCAAATAACGCATTAACACCCGAACGCATTGCTATGTTGCGAGAAGATTTGAAAATGAGCGATTTGGTTGTTGTTCAAAATGAAGTTCCGGTAGATGCAATCGAAGAATTGGTTAATGTCTGCACGGAACTGGATGTTCCTGTGTTATACAATCCCGCGCCTGCAAGAAAACTGAGTGCCGAAGCTATTGAAAAGGTACGCTTTATCACTCCGAATGAAACTGAATTTTCTGTATTATTCCCGGGCGAAAAAATGGAAGAAGTACTGGCAAGGTATCCTGACAAACTACTAGTAACAGCAGGTTCCGAAGGCGTGTATTATCATGACGGCACAAAAGTGAAGCTGGTTCCAGCAAATAAAGTGGTGCCAGTCGACACTACGGGTGCAGGGGATACGTTCAACGGTGCATTTGCAGTCGCTTGGTCAAATGGATTATCGATAGAAGAAAGCATTCGGTTTGGCAATTTAGCGGCCTCGCTATCCATTCAGAAGATGGGTGCCCAAACCGGCATTCCAACCCTAGATGAAATGAAAGGAAGCAAGAAGTATGAAAAAAAATGGCATCTTAAATAGTGAAATCAGTAAGGTATTGGCCGATTTAGGACATACCGATCAAATAATGATTGGAGATTGCGGCTTGCCTGTTCCTGAGAATGTTAAAAAAATCGATTTGGCACTTGAAATTGGAGAACCCAAATTCATTCATGTCCTGGCAGTCTTGTTAAAAGAAATGCAAGTCGAGAAATACATGCTGGCACAAGAAATCAAAGAAAAAAATCCAGAACAATTAAAAGCCATCAACAAATTTATGGGTGATATAGAAATGGATTGGAATTCTCATGAAGAGTTGAAAGTACAATCTCAAAGAGTCAAAGCAATTATCAGAACAGGTGAAGCTACGCCGTATTCAAATATCATTTTACAAGCTGGCGTCATTTTTTAGGAGGTGAATGCATTGAAAATTCAAATGAAGGACATCGTAAAAAGCTTTGGTACCAACAAAGTTCTTTTAGGTGTCAACATAGATATAAAATCCGGTGAAGTACACGCCTTGATGGGTGAAAACGGAGCCGGGAAATCAACTTTGATGAACATCTTAACCGGTTTACACAAATATGATTCAGGAACCATTATCATCAACGGCGAAGAACGAACCTTTGAAAATCCGAAACGTGCAGAAGAAGAAGGTATCAGCTTTATTCACCAGGAAATGATTACATGGCCAGATTTAACGGTATTGGAAAACCTCTTTATGGGACGAGAGAAGAAAACTAGCTGGGGTTGGATAAAAACAAAAGAAATGCATGAAATAGCGAGTGAATTATTTAAAGACTTAGGCGTGAATATTGATTTAGACCGGGGTATGCGCACGTTATCCGTAGGTCAGCAACAACTAGTTGAAATCGCCAAATCATTGATGTCTAATGCGGAAGTTATTATCATGGATGAACCGACAGCGGCTTTGACGGACCGTGAAATTAAAGTCTTGTTTACTACAATCGAAAAATTAACAGCGAAGAATGTCGCAATTATTTATATTTCACACCGGATGGAAGAAATTTTTGCCATCAGTGACCGCATCACCGTCATGAGAGACGGAGTCAGCGTAGATACGGTACCAACTGCTGAGACAGATAAGGACGAAGTGGTCAGGAAAATGGTAGGACGCGACTTGGAAGATTACTATCCAGATATCGAAACAGAAAAGGGTAACATACTATTCGAAGTGAAAGACTTGAGTGACGGCAAAGTTTATAAAAACATCAATTTCCATGTTCGCCAAGGCGAAATTTTAGGAATTTCTGGACTAATGGGTGCCGGACGGACAGAAATTATGCGCGGTATTTTTGGTATCGATAAATTAACTTCCGGACAATTATTTTTAGATGGTAAAGAAATAGATGTGAAATCACCATATAATGCTATTGAACAAGGTCTTGGTTTTTTAACGGAGAACCGTAAAGAAGAAGGCTTGATTTTGAATGATTCTTTGATAGCAAACATTTCTTTACCCTCGATCGAAGAATTCAGTCACACTGGTTGGATCAATACCAAGGAAGAAAAAGATTTTGCGGAACTATTAATAAAACGTCTTACTGTAAAAACGGTAAGCGGGGAAGTTCCGGTGAAGACACTTTCTGGTGGGAATCAGCAAAAAGTCGTCTTAGCTAAATGGATCGGGGCGGGTTCCCGTGTTCTCATTTTGGATGAACCAACTCGAGGAGTCGATGTGGGTGCTAAACGTGAAATCTATATGCTAATGAAAGAATTAGCTGAACGAGGCGTAGGTATTATCATGGTATCAAGTGATTTACCTGAAATTATCGGGATCAGCGACCGTGTGATAGTTATCCACGAAGGACATGTAGCCGGTGAAATGGATAAGGCAGATTTTTCCGAAGAAAAAATCATGACGTTAGCGACAGGAGGATATAAATGAATACAGAAGCAAGTAACATAGAAAAGAAAAAAGAAAAACGTAGTGAAATGATACGGAAGTTAGGTCCATTCTTCGCTTTGATTGTATTGATGGTTTTTGTAACTATTTTGAATCCTAATTTTATTCAAATGGGAAATATTTTGAATTTGTTGCGACAAGTATCCATTAACGGCTTGATTGCCTTCGGGATGACGTTTGTCATCATTACAGGCGGGATCGATTTATCAGTCGGATCTACTTTAGCGTTGAGTGGTGCACTAGGTGCCGGTCTGATTGCAGGTGGCTGGAGCCCGGTTTTAGCAACACTTGCTGCTTTAGTTATCGGAGCTCTATTGGGTGCCGTGAATGGGACGTTGATTGCCAAAGGGAAAACCGCTCCTTTCATCGCAACCTTAGCGACGATGACCATTTATCGTGGTTTAACTTTAGTGTATACAGACGGAAATCCGATATCCGGAATCGGTGACAGCTTCTTCTTCCAATTTATCGGCAAAGGCTATCTCTTCGGTATTCCATTTCCAGTCATTTTAATGGCAATTGCTTTTGGAATTTTATATGTCATTTTACACAAGATGACATTCGGTCGAAAAACTTTTGCGATAGGAGGGAATGAGAATGCGGCTTATATAGCAGGGATAAAAAGTGATTGGATCAAAATTGCTGTTTACTCGATTTCTGGTTTGATGGCTTCCTTAGCTGGGTTGATTTTAACTTCACGTTTAAATTCAGCGCAACCAACCGCCGGTACGACTTACGAATTAGACGCTATCGCAGCTGTCGTTTTAGGTGGAACCAGCCTTTCTGGTGGACGTGGTCGATTGTTCGGAACGCTCGTTGGGGCACTCATCATTGGGACATTGAACAACGGCCTGAATTTGATCGGCGTTTCCAGTTTTTATCAACAAGTGGTTAAAGGAATCGTCATCATTATTGCTGTCTTGTTAGACCGTAAGAGTGATAAATAAAAAAATGATTAACAAAATTATAAAAAATTATAGGAGGAAATAAAAATGAAAAAATTAGTCGCTTTGTTTAGTGTATCTGCATTATTTTTAGGAGCATGTGGTACAACCGGATTAGAAGGTAACGACACGGAAGATAGTGGTGAGGAAGGCATAGAAAGCGTGGAACGTGATGAAATGGTCGTCGGATTATCGCTTTCTACTTTAAACAATCCGTTCTTCGTTTCATTACAAGAAGGTGTTGTGAATACTGCTGAAGCAGAAGGGACAGATGTACGTACTGTCGATGCACAAGATGATACAGCCAAGCAATTGAACGACGTCAATGACTTGATTCAACAAGGTGTAGATATTTTACTCATAAATCCAGTTGATTCTGCAGCGATTGAACCGGCAATTGATTCAGCAAACAATGCAGGGATACCCGTTATCACTATCGACCGTTCAAGTGAAGGTGGAGAAGTGGTCACGTTAGTCGCTTCTAACAACGTAGAAGGCGGAGAAATGGCTGCCCAGCACATTATCGATCTAGTTGGTGAAGGGGCAGCAACCGTTCAGCTGGAAGGCGTACCTGGAGCTTCCGCTACTCGTGAACGTGGAGAAGGGTTTATGAACGTTGCTGAAGACGGATTGGACGTTGTCGACAGTCAAACAGCTAATTTCAACCGTTCAGAAGGGTTAACTGTTATGGAAAACATGCTGCAAAGTAATTCTGATGTTGAAGCGATCTTTGCACAAAATGATGAAATGGCATTAGGTGCGATCGAAGCAATTGAAGCTGCCGGATTAGCGGAAGATATTGTAGTTATTGGGTTTGATGGAAACGATGATGCTCTAGTTGCCGTAGAAGAAGGACGTATGGATGCAACCATTGCACAACAACCAGATGAGATGGGCCGGATTGCAATGGAAACAGCTTATGAATATTTTGAGGGTGAAGAAATTGATGAATACATTGCATCACCTCTAGAGCTAATAACGAATGAATAATTAACAAGTTTAAACAGAGTAGTCACGAAAAGAAGAACTCGGATTTTCCGAGTTCTTCTTTTTGTGTGTTTATATTAGTGACCAAACGCTGGAGGTAATGTCCTGATTGCAAAAAGGAACGAAGCAAGTTATATATAATGACTTGCTTCGTTCTCTTTGTTATTCTATAAATAAGTAGTTTATTGAAAGGTGAAGAAATAATGAAACATAAAATGCCTCATAAATCTCATAGACCTCATAGACCTCAAGTCGAGACAAAAAAACATGATGTCGATCCTGGTAAAGATTCAGATGTGATTGTAAAAGTCGGGAGATTTCGCTTATATTTTCAAAATTACTATATGATTATTTCTCTAACTAACGATTTAGTTACGGGCGTTCTGTATTTATCAGGCAGCCTGGTTCACGCGTTCACGGACCTTGAACGAGTGGGGATGTATTTGTATATTTTTGCTAGTTTTTTCCTGCTCATGAGACCGATATTAAAAATTACACACAGTGTCTTCTTCTACAAGGAAAAAGATTACAGAGAACAAGTATTAGGTGAGGATGATGAGAAGGAAGAATTAAGTGAAAAAGATAAGCCAACGGATGGAGTCGAAGCAAAGACCAATGAAGTGAGAATTAATGATGAAGATAGTGAGAACGGGACAGAACAGAACAGAAGAAATAGATAGAGGCTAGAACAGTTACTATTACGAAAAAGAAGGAGTAGATGTTTTAATCTACTCCTTCTTTTTTACGCTGAGTCGTCAACAGCTAGTTGACGATGGATTTCAGCAAGTTCAATTTCTCGAACTTTTCGTGGCAGGAAACATCTAATCTCTTCCTCATTGTATCCAATCTGTAGGCGTCTATCATCTAAAATAATGGGACGACGAATCAAACTCGGTTGTGAAGTGAATAATTCTAATAACTCATTCATAGATAAGTCCTCGATATCAACCGTTAAAGATTGAAACGCTTGTGAACGGTAAGAGATTAATTCGCTGGTACCTTCTTCTGTTAAACTAAGTATCTGCTTGATTTCGTACTTAGTTAAGGGTTCATGGAAAATGTTTTTTTCGTTAAAGGGTAAAGCCTGTTCTTCTAACCATGTTTTAGCTTTTCGGCAAGATGTACAACTTGGAGATACGTATAATGTAATCATAAGTTATGACTCCTTTCAAAAGTCTCATTGAGAGTGTATGTACACAGTTTGAGATAATTAGGATAGTGTGAACAATTTGTTACAATTCCTATTTTAAATAGTTTTAAAAAAAAAGCAATAGAGTTCGACACTTTTTCGTCACATTTACATTAATTTAAAATAAGTAATCTTTTTGTCATATTTTCGTCACATTTGTATTAAAGTGTTAGGTCTCTCTATTTGTGTAATTTTAGCATTATCCAAATAAAGAGTGTACAATGAAAGTATATTAATAATTTTGGAGGGTTCGTTGTGAAAAAAATTAAATTAGGTCAATCGGATTTAAAGGTTTCTGAAATCGCTTTAGGGTGCATGCGTATGGATAAGTTAAACATTGAAGATGCAGCTAAAGTAATCGAAACTGCTTATAATGAAGGTATAAATTTTTATGATCATGCCGATATATACGGTAAAGGGGAATCTGAGAAGCGTTTTTCAGAAGCTTTAAAGAAAACCTCGATAAAAAGAGAAGATATATTATTACAGTCAAAAGTAGGTATTCGCTCTGGCTTTTATGATTTTTCTAAAGAACACATCATTAGTTCAGTAGAAAACATACTCGATCGACTAGATACAGACTATTTAGATGTTCTTCTTCTCCATCGTCCAGATGCTTTAGTCGATCCAGAAGAAGTGGCAGAAGCTTTTGATGAATTATACTCATCAGGTAAAGTCAAGCATTTTGGCGTAAGTAATCATAGCCCGCTTCAAATTGAACTATTAAAAAAATATATAAAACAAGATTTAATAGCCAATCAACTTCAGTTTAGTGTGATGCATACAGGTATGGTTGATGCGGGCGTAAATGTAAACACTAAAAACGAAAATTCTATTGATCATGACCGCGCTATATTAGATTACAGTCGTCTCAATGATATGACCGTTCAACCATGGTCACCTGTTCACGGTGAGAAGGGTGTCTTTTTGAATAATCCGGAGTATCAAGAAGTGAATGACAAACTGACAGAAGTAGGCGAAAAATACGGTTTAGATAATGAAGCCATGGCCATTGCCTGGTTACTCCGTCATCCGGCTGAAATGCAAGTCATTTTAGGAACGATGACACCAAAAAGAATAAAAAATTATTCGAAGGCATCAGGAGTAACTATTACCCGTGAAGAATGGTACAGCATTTATCGAGCTGCAGGGAATATTGTACCTTAATACGGTTTGTTTCTATTGTTTTAAAAGTCTGACATCAGAAGAAATGAATGATATAATACAAGTGTAAATTAACGAAAGGGGTTTTAATATGTTAGAAGATATCAGAAAAGCATTGTTGATTGGAGTCGGATCTACCGCTATAGCATTTGATAAAGCTGTTGAACAAGTAGATAAACTAGTCAGTCGTGGAAAGCTGACCGTGTCTGAGGGAAAAAAATTAACGGAAGAATTGATACAAAAGAAAAACAGCACCCTAACTTCGGAAGATAAGGAAACACTCGAGGCAGTGCTGCTGGAAATGAATGTGGCTCAAAGACAAGACATAGATGATTTAGAAGAAAAAGTAAAAGAACTGGAAAGAAAATTAGACAATAAATCTACTGATGCATAAGGTTGGTGGTGTTGATCATATCCTTGGTCAGCACCTCCTTTTTTTCTTTTAGAAAGGAGGCAAGTTAATGAAAAGTAACCGGGAACGTTTAACAGAAATCGCTAGTGTTTTGGCGTCTTACGGCTTCGGTCATATTTACCGGACACGAGTAAGAACAAAACATAAAGAACAGGATGCAACAAACTTGCGTTTAGCTTTTGAAGAACTTGGACCGAGTTTCATTAAAATTGGTCAAATCATATCCACACGACAAGATTTATTGCCTCCGAGTTACATAAGAGAAATGTCCAAGTTGAGAGACGATGCACCTCCTTTTGATTATTCTGAAATAGAGAGGATATTCGAAGAGGATTTCAATGAACCACTGTCAGATGTTTTTGAATGGGTCAATGAAATACCAATAGCCAGTGCATCTGTTGCGCAAGTCCACAAAGCCCAGATGTTATCTGGAGAAGCAGTCGTCATCAAGGTTCAACGACCAGAAATCGAAGAAAATCTACTTCGCGATATTCAATTGTTTTCGCGTATTGTTTCTATGGCTCCTGAAGCAGTCAAGGAAATGCTGTTAGACGTTGAAGCGGCAGTTAAAGAGATTGAAGAGACGACAAAAAGAGAACTGGACTTTAGAAATGAAGCGCAGGCACTCATTAAATTCAAACGACTAAATACTGAAATTGACGCTGTAGCAGTTCCAACGCCTTATTTAGCATACACGTCCAAGCGTGTTCTCGTTGAGGATCATGTGGAAGGGATCAGAGGTCTAAATCTTCAGGAAATAAGAAAAGAAGGCTATGTAAAAAAAGATATAGCAGAAAAACTAGTCTATTCGTTTTTATCTCAAGTATTTAAAGATGGGTATTTTCATGGAGATCCACATCCAGGGAATATCATTCTTCGGAACAAACAAATCGTTTTCATCGATTTTGGGATAATTGGAGAGTTATCGGCAACTGTAAAAAATGATTTAATCAAAATGATGCGAGCCATTGTTTTTGAAGATATCGACCAGTTAATGAATTTATTACTTCAGATGGCTATTACTAAAGAGAAGATAGACCGGTTTGCCTTTTCAGAAGATCTGCATGATTTTTATCAGTCCTATGTCTCTAAAAGTTTTGGTCAAATAAACTTGAGTATCTTCTTTTCAGATGTCCTGCATGTTACACGTAAATATAAAATGGTCATGCCCAATGATTTCATTTTGCTGGCAAAATCATTGACCATAATTGAAGGTGTCGTAAGTGAGTTGTATCCTGATATAAATATTATGGAAATTGCATCGAATTATATCAAAGCAAGCGACGATATAAAAGTACTCGATTCATTTTCTGCTGAAAAATTAAAACTCAATGCGTATCAATTAGCAACAGATTCGATTAAGTTACCTTCTTCAATCAAACGTGCTATAGACACGGTTAATAACGGTCGACTTATGTTGCACATTGATTTAGTTCACTTTGAATCAAAGTGGCGTGAATTAAATAAAATGGTGAACCGGTTAGTATTTGCTGTCATTATTGCGGCTCTTATTTTAGCGTCATCGATAATTTTTGTGATGGCGGAAGCTACAGGCGTCTCGCTCTTTGCCATTATTATATTTATTGGAGCAGGAATAATGGGGTTGTGGCTACTGATATCGATTATCAAATCAGGGACGTTATGACGAAGGCAATCAGAATAAATCCTTTAACATATATATAAAGTAAATGACTGAGAAGGAGAGGAGCTCAAGTTGCATGACTATCAAGATTAAAACGATAAAAATGGTCTTGGCCACATTTATTTCAATACTTATCGCTCAAGCATTGAATCTGGAATATCCATTTGCGGCGGGTATCATAGCAATTTTGAGCGTCTTGGATACCAAACAGGAATCTATAGCAACTGCCTTTGCGCGGTTAGGTTCAACAATTTTAGCGTTTCTTGTCGCTTCTGTTGTTTTTTATCTGCTAGGTTTTTCAGTCATATCTTTCAGTTTATATTTGCTGGTTTATGTACCGATTGCCTATCGCTTTGATCTTCAGTCAGGTATTGCACCATGTTCCGTTCTTGTGACGCATTTTGTCACTGCTGAAAGTATTGCCATCCATTGGCAGGTGAACGGATTGTTAATAATGGCTATTGGGGTAATTGTGGCTGTTGGATTTAATTTATGGATGCCCTCTTACGAGAAAGATCTTAATCAAAAGATTATTTTAATTGAAGAAGAATTACGTGAGTTTTTAGGATTATTTCATTCTTACTTACTCAAAAAAACGGACCAGAGTTCCCTTGAAAGAAAAGCTCGTAAATTAACAGAGTTGCTGAATGAGACAGAAAAAACTGCCCTTATGGATTATGAAAACCACATAACCAATAAAAATGATTATTACATTCGGTACACTCAAATGAGAAAACGGCAGTTAGATTTATCAAAAGTGATGATTAACAATATAACTACTGTAAAACTTGAAACAGAGCAAAATGAGGTGCTGGCGCATTTATTTAATGAAATTGCTGATCAGCTACACGAAAAAAATACAGGCTTGACGTTACTTGAACATATTTGCACCTTGTACCGTTATTTTAGAGAATCTGAATTACCGAAAACAAGAGATGAATTTGAAAGTCGAGCGACACTATTTCAAATTTTAAGAGATATTGAACGTTTTATTGAAATCAAAAGAGATTTCTTTGTTTCTTCATCCGGATAAAAAAAGGCTACAAACAGAGTTTTATTGACAACACTAGTCAATGTCTCTTGTTTGTAGCCTTTTTATTATTTATTCATCACGCATGGATACAGGTTTGTCCAGTATTTCTTTATAAATAATCGCCTGTTTTAAACGCTTTTTGCTTAATAAAGTGGATACCACTTTATTCTCCGTAGCCTGATATGGATCTTTTATCGTAACTACATCTTTGATCATTTCTTTGTTTTGTTGACGTATTGAATCTCTTGCTCTAGGTGTTCGTGTGTATCTATCTTCACGAACAGGACGCTTGTTTTTTGTTGCCGGTTTCTGTTCGTTGCGTTTCGTTGTCTCAACCTCGCGCAAAGGAGCATCCATCTTACTTGGATCTATTCGCTTTTCTTGAGTATTAGCTCTTTTAGTAACTTTGGTTAATAAAGAGGCAACTGACGTAACGATAATAAAAAATATAAACAATTGAATGAGCCATACAAATAGTAAATCCATAGTGATCACTCTTCTTCTTTAGTTGACTGACCAGATATAGATGTTCTCATTTCTGTGTCAGCATTTACATTCTTCATTTTGTAGTAATCCATAACACCCATGTTTCCACTTCTTAGGGCTTCTGACATAGCAAGAGGGACTTCGGCTTCGGCTTCGACCACTTTTGCCCGCATTTTTTGAGTTTCGGCGCGCATTTCCTGTTCTTGAGCAATCGCCATTGAGCGACGTTCTTCAGCTTTAGCTTGGGCAATATTTTTGTCTGCTTCGGCTTGTTCCGTTTGAAGTTTGGCTCCAATATTTCGGCCGACGTCAACGTCTGCGATATCAATGGATAGTATTTCAAAAGCAGTTCCGGCATCTAAACCTTTACCTAAAACTGTTTGAGAAATCATATCTGGATTTTCCAGAACATCGGAATGTTTATCAGCGGAACCGACGGTCGTAACGACACCTTCACCAACACGAGCGATGATTGTATCTTCACCTGCACCACCAACTAAACGTTCGATATTCGCTCTAACTGTAACTTTCGCTTTAGCAATAATTTCGATACCGTCTTTAGCAACTGCTGCAATATCGGGAGTCACGATGACTTTTGGAGTAACCGACATTTGAACAGCTTCAAACACATTTCTACCAGCTAAATCGATTGCTGCAGCCTTTATAAATCCTAGATCGATATCAGCACGGTGAGAAGCGATGAGTGCATCAATAACTAGATTGACATTTCCTCCTGCCAAATAATGCGCTTCTAAATCATTCACAGAAAGATCAAGTCCAGCTTTAGTAGCTTTGATCAGCGGACGAATGATCGAATGGGGAGTAACTTGACGCAAACGCATACCGATCAAGGTACCAATACTGACTTTTACGCCTGAGAAGTACGCTGTGACCCATAACCCCACAGGTACAAATCGAAGGAAGACACTTATCAGTACTAATATTATTGCTGCGGTTATAATAACCCCTATATATCCATTACTTATTAAATCCATAGTCATTTCTCCTGTCTATTTTTTTCTTACCGTTATTTTTGTTCCTTTGACTCTGTCTACAATTACTGGTGTTCCTTTGGAAATGTGACCATCGGTACTTAATACGTCATATAAAGTTGGATCATCATCAAAAGTCACTTTACCAGATGGGCGAAGAGCAGTAGCAGCTATACCTTCAGCATCAACAGCTATTCTTCCTTTTCCAACCGTTTCATCAGTCTTTGTACTTTGTATATTAGTCTGTAAAACAAGTTTATTGACGTTCGACAAAGAGTAGCCATTCTTGATGAGATAAATGATCACACCGGCCGTAATAACGACAGATAAACTTAAATCTCTAACCGTCTGTCCTAAATCTCCGATTGTCAGATATAAACCTAATATCAGCAAGATCACTCCAATGATACCTGCTATACCAAATTCTGGTACAAATATTTCGAAGACAATGAGCAATAAACCGGCAGTAAATAAAACGATCGGCAACCATGTTTCAGTTCCAATGAAATGAAAGTAGGCAGCCATACTAATCAGCGCTAAGCCTGCACCACTTTTGAAAAAGGGTGTGAGAATAGCGATAACAATACCTATAAACCCTAAACCTAGCAGTAATCCTTCCATATAAATGAATCCTCCTTTCTACGTTTTCGTTAACAATCTTACATGGTCATCATACCATTTTACAAAAGGGTTGTCATCGGTCTGAGGTCGGATTAAAGAATCATTATAAAAAAATCTTTGAAAACTATTCACAAGAGTAAAAATTTGGTGTAGTATGTTTAATAAGTTACAATAATGTTATTAAAGGTTTTATTAAAATCTTGTATGTGCAAGATTTGTAAGCGATGTTTTCACTGAGGGGGATATTAATGAGTGAAGGAAAAGAAAAGTTAGAATATAATGATAATGACTTGGAATCTTTTTATCTTTTTAACGAAGGGACACAATACGATAGTTATACTACTATGGGTTGTAAAAAAGTTGAAAATGGATACGTGTTTACTGTCTGGGCGCCTCAAGCGCAAGCTGTTTACTTAGTCGGGGATTTCAACGAGTGGACCGAATTAGATGAGATGCATAAAGTTGGAGATACGGGGATCTTTACTTTAAAAGACCCTAGACCTAAACAAGGCGAGTGTTACAAGTATAAAATTATCCAGGCAGACGGAACGGTTGCTTATAAAATCGATCCATATGCCTATCAATTTGAAGTCAGACCCAATGATGCATCAGTCGTGCGGGATTTACCAAATAAATCTTGGAAAGACGGCTTGTGGATGGCCAATCGAAAGAGGTTTGAAATTTACAATCGTCCTCTTAATATTTATGAAGTACATTTAAGCTCCTGGAAACATCACTCAGATGGTTCCTGGTATACGATTTCAGAATTGAAAGATGAGCTGATTCCATATGTAAAAGAGATGGGTTACACACATATTGAATTTATGCCTTTAATGGAACACCCACTTGATGCAAGTTGGGGATATCAGGCAACAGGATTCTATGGCCTATCTTCTAAATTTGGTACAATTGAAGAATTTCAAGAATTAGTAGAAATGGCTCACCAGGAAAATATCGGCGTCATCATGGACTGGGTGCCAGGACACTTTAACCGCAATGCTTACGGTCTTGCTTATTATGATGGCACGCCCCAATTTGAATACAGCGATCCTAATCAAGCCAATAATAATCGATGGGGAACGTTAAACTTTGATTTAGGAAAGAATCAAGTCCGTAGTTATCTGATATCCAATGCTTTATTCTGGATAGAACAGTTTCACTTGGATGGTTTAAGAGTGGACGCTGTCAGCAATATGCTTTACTTAGATTATGATCTTGGGGACTGGACACCGAATGATGAAGGAACAAACATCAATAAAGCCGGTGTGGAATTTGTCCAGTTACTGAATAAAAAGGTTTTTGAAAGACATCCCGACGTATTAATGATGGCTGAAGAAAGTACGGCTTGGCCAAAAGTGACACATCCCGTGCACGAAGGCGGCTTGGGCTTCAATTACAAATGGAATATGGGATGGATGAACGATACACTTCGTTTCTTTGAAATGGATCCATTGTTTAGAAAAAACCACTTCAATTTGATTACATTTTCGTTTATGTATACGTTCAATGAAAATTATGTCTTACCATTTTCTCATGATGAAGTTGTCCATGGTAAAAAATCGATGATGCACAAAATGTTTGGTGATCGTTATAACCAATTCGCAGGGCTAAGAACCGTCGACACATACCGAATGATGCACCCGGGTAAAAAACTGCAATTTATGGGAGCAGAATTCGGGCAATTTCTAGAGTGGCGGTTTGCCGAGGGGTTGGAATGGGATAGTTTAAATGACTCAATGAATGCCAAACACTTAGAGTTTTCGAAGCAGTTGAATGCTTTTTATAGGGAACATCGGGCATTGTGGGAAGTGGATCATCGTCCTGAAGGCACTGAAATTTTACAAGCAGATAATGCTGAGGAAGCTCTATTGTATTTCATCCGAAACGGAAATAAACCAAGAGATTTTCTTGTAGTGCTATGCAATTTCGTACCGGTTGAAAGACAAAGTGTAAAAGTTGGCGTTCCTTATAAAGGTCAGTACGAAGTAGTCTGGAATACAGAATGGCAATCATTAGGAGGAACGTGGACAGATACTCAAGGTGTTTTAAAAACAAATGAGGAATCAGTACATGGGAAAGATCATTCACTGGAACTGATTTTACCTGCATTAAGCGTTGTAGTACTTAAACCCAAACGCGTGTATGGCGTACCGAAAGACTAAAAATATACAGCAATGAGAGTTAAAAAAAAACCAGTTATAAGGAGGGAAGGAAGGTCGATAGACACTTCCGAAGTAGAATGAAAACTGAAACAGTCGCAATGATTTTAGCTGGAGGGCAAGGATCGAGACTAGGAAAGCTGACAAAGCAAATAGCTAAGCCAGCTGTACCTTTTGGTGGTAATTACCGAATTATAGATTTTGCTTTATCGAATTGTGCAAATTCCGGATTTAATACTGTAGGTGTGGTCACTCAGTATCAGCCTCTTATACTGAATAATCATGTAGGGGACGGATCGAGCTGGGGATTAGACAGACATAACGGAGAAGCAACCATTTTACAACCTTACTCCAGTATGGAAGGTGAAAAGTTCTTTAAAGGGACGGCTCATGCTGTATATCAAAATATCGATTTTATAGACCAGAAAAATCCTGATTATGTGGTCATTCTTTCAGGGGATCATATTTATAAAATGGATTATCAAAAAATGCTGGATTATCATAAAAAGCAGAAAGCTTCACTTACTGTAGGGGTTATGCCGGTGCCGTGGGAAGATGCCTCAAGATTCGGCGTAATGAACACGGATAAAACGGATCGGATTATTGAATTTCAGGAAAAACCGGAAAAACCTAAGTCGAACTTAGCTTCTATGGGTATTTATATATTCGACTGGCAAACATTGAAAAAATATCTCGTCGATAATCAAGCAAAAGATAGACAGTTAACCGACTTTGGGCACAATGTTATTCCTACTTACCTGAGAAACAATGAATCTATCTATGCCTATTCTTTTGAGGGGTATTGGAAAGATGTAGGGACCATCGAAAGTCTCTGGAGTGCTAATATGGAATTTTTGGATCCTAATCATGACCTTAATATTAGAGATAGAAACTGGCGCGTTTATTCTAAAAATCCCAATACGACACCTCAGTTTTTAACACCTTCTGCAAAAGTGAAGGATTCAATGATTACAGACGGTTGTT
>NZ_JAWOBT010000071.1:0-10821 GCF_046484155.1 Alkalibacterium sp. | reverse complement strand
ATTGATGAAAGAAGCAACAAACTAAAAGGAACGAATGCATTAATCGTAAAGCAATCTGTAAAAATTTATTATTAACCAACAAGGCAGTCCTTTGTTGATAGGGGCTGCCTTGTTGGTTATTTGAATTAAATTGTTTACTCAACGTTTTTTAATTTAGGAATAAGGAAGTACATCATAATATGGTTAACACCAGTGAAAATTAATTGAAAGGAAACAGTCCAGTAAAAAATAAGCACGGCTAGTTGTGGGTCAAGTAAGGATTGGATACCAAACCAAATCACTAGGATGTTCAGCGTGATAGCAACCCATTTAATATTATTTTTTAATTTAAAAATAGCAATAGTATTAGTGACAGCTAAAATCATCATCATGATAACAACAAGAGTAATTACAAGAAAAGCTCCGCGTGCTGGGTTTCTTAAAAAGAAAACCACACCAAAACCGCTAAATAAAAAGCCTTCAAGTACACGCAATATTCGATACTTCATTTCTTTCGTCATAAAGAAACCGTCAATAATAATTACAATACCCACAAGAATTAATGCAACCCCGATAACCGTCAAAAATAAAGCACCTTGACTGATTGGATCTGACATAAAAAGTACACCTAAAATCAACCACAGAATACCTTGAAAAAGAAACTTATAACGTTCTTTTTTCATCATTAAACCCTCCTTTACTTTATTTTATAGGATGAGCTTAAGTCTATAAAGATGGTAAGTCAAGTAATATGGCTTGACTTGCCATTTCTTGATTTTCTTCACAATATAAATTTTAACATGTAAATTTTTGAAGAATGAATATCTAATATAATAAGTCCTATTTGAGTCAGTCACAAATAACTGGCACATTTTTTTCCCTTGAGCCTCTTAATTGACTTCTAGTATTCTTTTGATTAATATAATGGTGTAAAAAAGAATTGTTTATTTTCTATTGTCGAAACATTCTGTGGACCCTATTAGAAAGGAAGGATTTTTATGAACAAAGAAGTATTGAAGAGGTTACGATTGGGTGTTCTCTCTTTTTCAGCTCTAGCTTTAATTGCCGCCTGTGGGACCGATGATACGGACGAACCAGTAGTCGATGAAGACCCAGCTGTTGAAGAGCCGGTTGACGATGAAATGGCAGATGATGAGCTGCTAGAGGAAGCCGGAGTAGACATTGTCGCTATTGCACAAGGTGATCCTGATTTTAGTACCTTAGTCGCTGCTCTTGAAGAAGCAGACCTTGTTGAAACGCTTCAAGGGGAAGGACCATTCACAGTGTTTGCGCCGACTAACGCTGCCTTTGACACACTGTTAGGTGAATTAGATATTACAGTCGAGGAATTACTCGCACAACCAGATTTAGAACAAATTCTTACGTATCATGTTGTGTCCGGTAATGTTTTAGCCGGTGATTTAACAGATGGTATGACAGCAGAAACTGTTAATGGAGAAGAAGTGACTTTTGACTTGTCAGGTGATCCCATGGTGAATGAATCAACAATTATTACAACCGATATCGAAGCGTCAAACGGTGTTATACACGCAATCGATACCGTCTTGGTTCCTTCTGATTTTGAATTACAAGAAGTAGAAGCAGAGTAATCCACCGATGCATTTTCCTCATCATTAATGCAGTAATCTGAAAATGTATGCTTATCTACTTTAATGATAGTTTCATTTTGTTCTTGAAAATAAAAAATCGCTCCCTTTGACTTTTGTCAGAGGGAGCAATTTTTTTATTGGAAAGCATTATTGGAGCGAATATCGGAAGCCTCGCAGCGATGCGAGGCTTTTTCCTATAAGGAAGAGCACTAATATGGAAAAAAGACTGGTCAGTCTTTTTAGAGACTAATTCATACCAAATAGTGGTACGAAGTGGTCTCAAAAATGGTTTTGAGACCGCTTGATATCAATCTGTTTGTAGAACTAGTCACTAAAACAATATTGAGACTAGTTGATCGAGAAAAGCTGAATGAAGTGGTTTCAAAAGGCTTATTGAGACCAGTTCTTTTTAGGATATTAAATTAACTAGTCACTAAATGAGTTGTGAGACTACTTCAGTTTCATACGATTCAGGAACTGGTCTCTATAGCGATATAGTGACCAGTTAGTTAGTGTTAGGACCGTGAACTGGTCTCAATCCTCTCTGACAGTGACATTGAGAGAACAAAAGCTCTTCAAAGATGGAAAAAATAACTTGTCTTGACAAGCCGTTTCCTTTCTAGGCTATTAAGTATAATGAGATGACTTGGCAAACCCATTAATTGTAAATTCCGTATTTAGAATTGCTCTGATCCTGCGTTTTGGAAGAGATCCACTACCCCATTCGTGCATAACATTGCATGTCAGTTGTGCTTCAGGAAACAAAAACTTAAATGACTGAACTTCAGACAGGAAAAGCTTGTTGAGTGAAGTAGTATGTCCACAGGAACGACAGAGACTCATCTTAGAGGAATTTTTCAAGTCAAACGATCCGCAGCAACTGCATGTCAGTCCTTTCTTGAGATCTTTAAAATCATACAAAGGCAGCTTCCTCTGGTAAGGAAGCTCTTTTTGACTTTCCACCAGTAACCGGTCGGCAATATGGTAGTTTTTAGCTGACAATGTATCGCATCGACGATTGATACTAGTAAAATGGGATATTATTTGAGGAAGGAATATAAATGGAGTTTCCCTTTTGGACTCATAAAGAAAGAACGAAGAGTTGACGAATACGACATTCGGTACGATGGATATAGCATGGTCCCATTGATCAACTAACTTCTTAAATACTGTTGTTGTGCGGTTTAACTGACCTGCTGGGCTGACGATGTCCTGGCCGGAATCCGTACGAAACTGTCCGGTCAGATTGGTGTAGTTGCCTTCGTAATTTTTGATTTCATATAAATAAATAGCATCTGAAGTCACTATAAGTGAATCAATCTGAATCGGTGTATTCCCGATAACCAGTGACAGATCATTCAGGATGAGAGCATCGCTAGTGAGGTGTTTCCCCACTAAAGAATCAAAGATTACTTCGCCAACATAGCCTTTAGATAGAGTTAACAAGTGCTGCTTTTCTCTGTAAGAAAGAGTTAGCCGTTTGTCCAGCAATTCCAGTGCTGTCAGTAAATCCGGTTTATTTCTTTGTTTTTTTATAAGCATTTTACACCTCCACACTATTACTATTTACAATTAGAAATATTTCTCATTTTATTCATAGAAATAATTAGAAATGAGGAGCCTTCGTGAGAATCAGCACTCAAAAAAGAGCCAATCAAGTACAACAACTGTTTCGGCTCTAATTAAGATCAGGATTACTTGGTTTCCTTTAGATGGTATACTTAAAAATAGAATAACTGAAGCTTTCCAATTAAACTAGAGTGAGAAGTTGCAGCTATTTAAAAGGAGGAGTTATGTTTTATTTGTTTTTAGCCATTTTATGCAGTGCGTCCATTGCACTCATTTTTAAATATACGGAAAATACAGATTCAAATAGATACGTCATCACAAGTGCCAATTATTTTATTGCATTTGTAACGAGCTTAATCATGATTATGTACCAGGGAATCTTGAATGGCGTTCCCCGAGAAATTCCTTTTATAGATGAATTAATTTTATTGATGGGAAACGATCAGTACATTTTATCACCGTATTCAAGTATTATCTGGGGAATCATTGTCGGCGGAATAGCAGGTGTTTTCTTTTTCCTATCGTTTGTCTATTATCAAAAAAGTGTGAGAGACAATGGGGTAGGGATATCTGGAACGCTAGCAAAGTTAGGCATACTTATTCCAATGATTTTTTCAATACTTATCTGGAGAGAATTTCCGACATCTATTCAGTGGATAGGCATTCTATTATCATTAGTATCGATCGTTGTTATCAATTTGTCTAAAAAGTCTATCAAAACATTTGATTTTAAACCAACACTGTTACTTCTTTTTATCTTTGGTGGAATGGCAGAATTTTCAAACAAGATTTATCAGAAGTATGCCTTGAACGATTATAAAGATGTTTTTTTATTTGCAGTATTTTTCGTCGCCTTTTTGATTAGTGTGACGTACACTATGAATACAAAGGGGAAGGCAACACTTAAAGATATACTAACGGGCTTTGCAGTAGGCATCCCTAATTTGTTTTCATCTTACTTTCTGATTCTGTCTTTGGATACACTGAAGACCTCAGTGGCTTTTCCTATCTACAGTGCCGGGAGTATCGTATTGATAAATATAGGCGGCTTACTCATTTATAGAGAAAAAATCGCGCGGAAGAATCAGCTGGCCATCGCAATGACCATTATCGCACTCATTTTGATCAATATTTAAAGCTGGTAAATAAAAACTCGAAGTGTCGTAATCGACACTTCGAGTTTTTCTCCAATAAATATGAGTTTTTATTTTATATCTTTGTATTCTAGATCCAGTGCACGTTTGACTGCAGGTCTTTCACCGATTCGGTCAGCCCATTCTTTCAAGTTCGTGTATTCATCAGCTTTTAGAAACGCAGCGGCATCGCCGTACAAGTCGCCTTGAACCAGACGCCCGTACCAAGGCCAGATTGCCATGTCCGCAATGGTATACTCGTCGCCATTGATGTATTCCTTGTCGGCTAAGTGTCTATCGAGCAGATCCAGCTGGCGTTTGGTTTCCATGGTGAACCGATTGATCGGGTACTCTTGTGCAAAGGGTGCGTAGGCGTAGAAGTGACCAAAGCCGCCACCTAGATAGGGTGCAGCCCCTGTTTGCCAGAACAGCCAGTTCATCAGTTCCGTTCTCTCAGCCAGTGAAGTCGGGACAAACTGTCCAAATTTTTCAGCTAAATATAATAAAATGTTGACTGATTCAAACACACGAACCGGTTCGTCCTGTGAATGATCCATCATCGCCGGTATTTTCGAGTTGGGATTGATTTCAACAAAGTCACTCCCGAACTGATCACCATTTGTTATATCAATTTTATATAAGTCATACTGAGCTTCCATGACGCCGGCTTCTTTCAGCTCTTCCAGCATGATCGCTACCTTTATGCCATTAGGTGTGCCTAATGAATAGACTTGCAAGGGATGTTCACCAACTGGAAGTGTTTGTTCAAATCGACTTCCTGCGACAGGCTGGTTACCAAATTTATTCTTTTCTTTCTGATTCCATTCCCATACTTTAGGTGTTTTATAGTTTGACATCGTATCCGCTCCTTTTATATTCAGTATACTGATTAATAATTTTTAAAACAAGAAATCTAACAGATGACTATGACATTTGTTTACTTGAAAAATTGATACACCTTATGAGCATTATAAAGTCTGAAAATGAAATGTGATTTTTATACTCCGATAGAGTATCCAGATACGTCTGATGAAGTTTTAGAAATGATTATAAGCGCAAAATGGAAAATGTTTTGATGTAATAAAAGTATTTTGTAGCATCAAGTCATTGGAATTTTCTTGCAATAATTGTATAAAAAGCAATTTCTAAGACATCATGATACAATAAAGGGAATAATTTAAAAGGTCAGCGAGTAAAATTCTGGAGGAAAAGATGAAAACAATAACTATAGTGATTCCTGTTTATAATGAAGAAGAAGCACTACCTCAATTAGTTCGCCGATTGGACAACATGAGTAAAAGCCTAACCAACATTAAGTGCGACTTTTTATTTATAAATGATGGAAGTGAAGATCAGACATTAGAAATAATCAAAGAAACAAGAAAAACAGATCCGAGAGTAAATTACGTCGATTTATCAAGAAATTTTGGCAAAGAATTGGCGATGCTGGCAGGATTTGATTATGCAGATGGCGATGCAGTGGTAGTTATTGATGGAGATTTACAACAACCACCTGAGTTGATATTGGAAATGGTGAAGTGGTGGAAAAAAGGCTACGATGATGTATATGCTGTTCGAGTGGATAGAGAAGGTGAGAGTAAATTCAAAGATTGGACTTCAAGGGTGTATTATAAGGTGATCCAGAAAATGACGACTGAAAAAGTTTTTCCGTTGGCCGGTGATTTCCGTTTGCTCGATAAAAAATGTGTTCAAGCACTGCGAGAATTACGTGAGAGTGAACGATACACAAAAGGAATGTATGGATGGATCGGATTTAAAAAGAAAAAACTAACTTATGTGGCAGATGAACGCGCAGCGGGGCAGACAAAGTGGGATTTTTCGAAGCTGTTTAAATTGGCTTTAGATGGAATCACTTCATACAGCACTATACCACTGAGGGTCTGGTCTTATGTCGGATTTGTAATCTCGTTCTTTTCATTTGTGTTTTTGCTTATTGAAATAATGAAAACCCTTTTTTGGGGAACGGACGCGGCGGGTTATCCAACGCTTTTAGCAGGCATTCTGTTTCTCGGGGGTATTCAATTGATTTCACTTGGTGTGATGGGTGAGTATTTAGGGAGAGTGTTCATTGAGACCAAGAATAGACCCCCTTATTTTATTCGCGAAAAATCAGGTAATGACTCAAATATAGAGAAGAGTAAGGAAGATAAGGCATGAAGCAACTGTATTCAAAGTACCATCAGTGGATCGATTATATTTTTTTTGGTGTACTGACAACGATTGTTAATTTTTCCATATTTTACCTGTTCGATAGTGTTATTGGTATCTCTTATTTAATTGCCAATGCATTATCTATTATTGTGGCAATTCTCTTTTCTTTTTACATGAACAAAAAATATGTTTTTAAATCCCAAACAGCGGATCGCAAAATGTTATTTAGAGAGTTCACTTTATTTGTTGGCTTTCGTTTGGGTTCTGGATTCTATGACATGTTAAGTATGTGGGTTTTGGTTGCCTATTTCGACATCAACACCAATGTATCTAAACTATTGACCGAAGTCGTCGTCGTTCTGCTCAATTATGCGTTCAGTAAATTTATTGTTTTTAGAAAGAGGAATACACATGCATGAAGAAACGAGGAAATCGACAGATAAAAGAAACATCACATCTCGCACGTTTATAGTATATACCGGACTTTTTCTCGTAATGGTTTGTTCGATCTATAGCTACTTTGTTTGGACTAACACGTCCTTCATTTGGGAAAGAGATGGCTTTACACAGCATTATCAGTTGTTCTTTGATTATATTTCTGAAATTAGAGTATCGATTAACGAAGGCAGTATATCCTTATGGGATTGGAATATCGGTCTAGGTGCAGATGTTCTTTATTCCTACGGATATTATGCTATCGGAGATCCATTTGTTTATTTAGGGTTACTTTTCCCAACTCATTTAATGGAAGCTGCTTACCACATCCTTATTCTGCTACGTATATGGGCAATCGGGATCAGTTTTTTATTCTTTCTTCGAAGTCAGCATCTCTCTCATCATTCCGGTTTGGCTGCAGCGATTGCATACGCATTTACACATTTCGTTATTTTTAATGTGATACGCCATCCGTTCTTTTTGTTGCCTTTAATCTGGTACCCTCTTTTAAGTTTAGGGATTGAGAAGATTCTAAAAGGTGGATCCAATCGTTTGTTTATGGTGGCAGTGACGATAAGTGCGTTAAGTAATTTTTATTTCTTTTATAAATTAACTCTTTTAACTGTTCTATACGCGCTGGTCCGGTTTGCGTATCTTAACAAAAAATGGGACTGGGTATCATTTACAAAGGTCTTTCTGAAGGCAGCTTATGCCTATAGTGTCGGCTTGTTGATCTCAGCTAGCCTTTTCTTGCCTATGGTTCTTGGATTTTTGGATTCTTCTCGTCAATCAGGAGAGATAGGCATCAATCTTCTGTTTTATCCGCTGGAGTATTATTTAGCTTTGGTCCAGCATACAGTCAGTCCCGGAAGTTACTTTTGGCTTATCGGAGGATTTCCTATCCTGTCAGTATTTGGATTTGTGTACATCTGGAAAAAACCAGACTATCGATTTATTCGAACGACGGTTATCATATTATTCATACTCGCATTGTTTCCTTTTTTCGGGTCGATGATGAACGGTTTCTCTGGACCTTATAATCGCTTTTCGTTTTCATTGGCTTTCTTCTTTTCACTGGCTCTAGCTCACTTTTTGGACCACCGTGAACACATGGATACTGACTACTTGCAGAAAATGAAGAGGGTACTGATTCTGTTTTCTGTATTTCCCTTCATTTCGTGGGTTTTTGTTGATTGGTCGATTCCTTATATGCTTTTTCCGATTGCTTTAGGCTGGGGAATATGGGGATATCTTAAGCTGCCATCAGATAAAAAACTCTCTTATCTCAATGAAAATCGCTTAGTGATAGCTCTAGTTATGTTGAATTTGACTGCCAATGCCTTGTACTATTATTACCCATTTGGCATGAATGTAATGGACAGTTCTATTGAATATGGAACAGCTGAAGAAGCATATCAGCAGGTATTAGCGGATGGACCAGAATACTTACCAGACAGAGGCTTAGACCCATACCGTGTGGGAGTCACTTCTCAGGATAGCCATGTGAGAAACCAATTTTTATACTTAGATGTAATGGGACTGAATTCCTATTTATCCATTACGAATGGCTATGTCGCCGATTTTGCAGAAGCGATTGAAACGGCAGGGTTTCAGATCATTCAACCCCTTAGAAACGGTATCGACGACAGACGTGTAGCCAATCATTTATTAGGCGTTCGTTACGTCATTACGGATTCCGAGAATGAGTCGTATCTTCCTTTTGGGTATGAAGTAGTTGAAGAATTGAGCAACAACAAAAATGAGCAGTACATTTTAGCTGAAACTACGGATGCTTACCCTTTTGCATATGCTATCGGGAATGCCCTCCCAGAGAATGATTTTATGGAACTGAATGCAGTGGAAAGAGAAGCCACTTTAGTTAGAAATGTAGTCCTGGAAGAAAGTGTCTATCAGGAATTATCACTGGAAAAATCGTCTAATGAAAGTGACGTGAAAAAGGTGCTTTTTGAAGTGAAGAACGATGAGAATGAAACAATCATTCTACCTGATGATGCTATTCGAATCGAGGAAGAAAACACACAGTTTACGATCGTTTTAGAAAATCCTAATGAACTGATCGGACACGAGTGGTTTATCCGTTTAGACGGGTTAGACTACCGTCCATTTGAACAATCACCATGGCTGCGTCAATCAACGAATTATCGTTTAGCAGTGAACGATGGTCACCAGAGGAAAAGTATTTATCAGTCAGATCAATACAGTTTCAGCTCATTTTTCCATCGGGAGCATATGCTGTTTAATATGGGCTACGTGACAGAAAAAGATGAAAAAGAGCAAGTGGAAATTGTCGTGGATCAGCCTGGAATATATGCCTTAGATGAGATAACCGTTTATGCCGTACCTGTCAGTGCTCAAGAAGACGAACGCATCGCTGCTGAAAAAAGAGCACGAGCTTTAGATATTCATGTTTTCTCAGATGAAAGGTTAGAAGGAGAAATAACTGCTGACGCAAACGAAATTTTGGTTACCGCTATTCCCTTTTCCACAGGATGGTCAGCAGTCGTTAACGGTGAAGAAAGTGACGTGTTAAAAACGAATTTAGGCTTCGTAGGGGTCGAGCTGACTGCTGGAGAGAACAACATAGAGTTCACGTATCGTACGCCATATTTACGAATGAGTATGGGTCTAACTCTAGTAGGGATTATTTTAGCCGCCCTCAATATGAAAAGATGGAGCAAAACGAATAGTATAAAAAGTAATGATTAGATAGGAACAGTTTGATTTTTTTATTCTAACTAACCGGTCAAAAGCATACAATATATTGTATAGAAATCGAGGGAGAACAATGTGTCTATATGTGCTAAACTGACTATGACTCACCCCTCAATATAATTTTAATAGAATCATAACAACAAATACACGTGTGTGGAGATGAAGACAATGATAAATTACAAAGGGTACGCTTTGCTATCGCTTTTCTCAGCTGGGGTGGCTTTAGCGATTACGTTTATGCTTAAAGCTTCTGTGGGATTGGGGCCTTTTGATGCCTTGATCCAATCATTATCATTACTGTCAGGTATAAGAATCGGGACCGTTTCTATGATATTGAACTTGTCCTGTGTGATAGGTCAGTTGATCATTCTGAAAAAGGATTTTGGCTTTAACCGTTTACTGCAAATCCCTTTAAGTATATTAATTGGTGTGCTGGTCAATTATTTTTATTATAATTTATTTGCATCTGTTGAGTTTAATAGTTATGTGATATCTCTGATAATTTTCATCTTAGCTTTAGTCTTAGCGATTTTTTCTGTAAGTATGGTAATGATGCTGAACCTTGTTACATTTCCTATAGAAAGTTTCTGTATGGTATTGTCGAAGAAAGTTCCGTTAAAGTTTGCTGTGATCAGACAGATAGCTGATATTCTGTTTGTAGTTATTTCAGTTGCCTTAACACTTATATTTGGCTTGGTCCCATCAGTTAGAGAAGGGACAATTATAGGGATGCTGATATTTGGGCCTTTAATGGGGTTTTTCATCGAGAAAGTTCATCCAGTATTATCGAAGAGAGGAATTATTGAGGAAATACGAATTTAATTTATTTCCTTTGAAACCTGTTCAGTGCATCAGCGTGATCAAATAAGCTGGTAACGGTATTATTGATCACGTGTATTCAGAAGAAGTGCTTAATAGATTTTTTCACTAATAGATCAAACAACTTAGGAGGAATAGTATGTCTATTTTTACATCTGACGTTTTTACGGGTAAACATGCTTTGATTACAGGAGCCACTGGCGGAATCGGTTACGAAACGGCGAAGGTGCTGGCTGCTATGGGTGCGGCTGTTACGATCACAGGTAGAAAGGAAACGGTCTTGAACCAACTGAAAGAAGCCATTGAAAGCGAGCGGCCGAATGCGAAAGTGATGCTGGTTGTGGCTGACTTGGCCAATGCTTCTGACAGAG
>NZ_JAWOBT010000015.1:0-5511 GCF_046484155.1 Alkalibacterium sp. | reverse complement strand
ATTAATTTACTTAGAGCTTCTCTTATATAGGCATCTGTTGTCAGATCGGCCTGTTGATCTATCTGTTTCTTCACTTTTTGTATATCCCGACTTGAATAACCCAATGCCAGTAAGGCTTCCATAGCTTCCTCAAACGAAGAATTAATTTTGCCGTAATGCTCAGATCGATTAAGTGATTCTCTCTTTGCAGCTTCGGTGATATCGAACTCTGACAACTTCCCTTTTAAATCTAAAACAATCTGAGCTGCTGTTTTTTTCCCAACTCCAGGAAACTTAGTCAGATAGGTTGAATTATTATCCTCGATGGCTTGCACAAAACCTTGATGATCTTCGTTTGCTAATATAGCTAGCGCTGACTTCGGACCGATTCCCGAAACATTGATCAATTTCAAAAATAAGTTCTTTTCTTGTAAGGTCACAAACCCAAACAGATTCATGGCATCTTGTTTAACATCATGATAAATATAAATAATGTCTTCGTTGTGCAGTTTATCAGAATAACGGAAAGGATTTCCCATAAGTATCTTATACCCAATATTATTTGCTTCCAGCACAATATAACCCGGATAGATATGTTTGATAATTCCTTTTATGTATTCGAACATTTATTTCCCTCATCCCACTTGTAGTCAATCTATAGTATTATAACATAAAAACACCTGTTCATTAAATATCCCTCTGAACAGATGTTTCACTTTTTCTATTAAGACTGCTTATTCAAATTCTGCTAGATATTCCTCGTAACCTTTTTCTTTTAATTGTGATTTCGGAATAAATTTTAGAGCTGCCGAATTGATACAGTAACGTAATCCGCCTTTATCCTCAGGGCCATCTGTAAAAACATGACCCAAGTGGGAGTCTGCTTCTTTACTTCTGACTTCCGTTCTGTGCATTCCGAATTTAGAATCTGTTTTTTCTTTGACTGTTTGTTTTGTTATCGGCTTAGTAAACGATGGCCAGCCACAGCCCGCATCATACTTGTCTTTTGAAGAAAAAAGCGGTTCTCCGCTCACAACATCAACAAAAATACCTTCTTCAAAGAACTGGTCATACTCGCCAGTCCCCGGACGTTCAGTTGCGTTCTTCTGAGTCACTTTATATTGTATAGGTGTCAGCTCTTTCTTTAATTGTTCCTTATCTTTATATTCTGACATAATTGGTCTCCTTTTTTCGAATAGATTACCTAAGGCATCTTTGGCTTTATCCACCTCAGTGTTCTGATCAATAGATTTACTTAAAACATTTGAAGGATTTCGTTTAGCAACCACAATCAATGCAGGTAACGCTAGCATAGACAAGACTGATTTGGTTTGTCCGTTGTTTTTGCTATAAACTCTAAATCATTTTGATTACCCAATTGATTCATAACTGTTGACACAATACCCATCAGCGATTCCCTCTTTCCTGTGTATTAAGAAAAGTATTCCTCTGTTTTATTGTAAGCGAATATTCTTTTGAATAGCAATTATTAGCGCTTATAATGACCTTTTCTATTGAGAAAAAAGACTCTCAAATCAATGAGAATCTTGTATCCGCTTGAACATCTTTTCCATGTCATTGGTAGTGAAATTAACCATCACGGGTCTTCCATGAGGACAATTATAAGGATTCTTTGTCACCCTTAATTGCCTTAACAGCTCTCTCGCTTCATCGTTGGATAAATGATGGTTCGCTTTTATCGATCGTTTACAACTCATCATGATGGCTGTCGCTTCCCGAAATTTATTGACGGACAACGAGGATTTCTCTAAAAAGAAGTCGATCATTTCTTTTATCGTATCTTCTTCTTGTCCTGGCAGCATCCAAGTAGGGTGCTGTCTCACGATAAAGCTGTTTTGGCCAAACTCTTCCAGGAAAACAGAAGCTTCTGCTAACTTCTGTTTATTATCTTTGATGACGAGCGCTTCATTAGAAGGGTATTCAACCACAATAGGAATAAGCAGCTCTTGCAACTCTGTTCCGTTTTGATCGATATTCTCTCTGTAGTACTCATACTTGATACGTTCTTGGGCAGCATGTTGATCAATAACATACAGTCCTTCTTCGTTCTGAGCGAACAGATAAGTACCATGCATTTGTCCGATGTATTCTAATTCGGGAAATTGCTTTGTCTGTTCTTTTACATCGCTGATTTTTTCAACTGTTTTCAAAATAGGTTCTTCATGAATCATGGCATTTTGTTCTGAGGTGACTCTGTTTCCCTCTCCTATAGAGCTAGCTGCTTCTCTGTGATGGGTTGCTGTAGTCTCTTCATAGCTATAAGCATTATTCTGCTTTGCTGTGTACCGATCGTCTAGAGGAGCTTTTGGAGCTGACCACTGATCATCTTCTTTCGGGCTGCCGTCAAAAGCTAAACGCGTCTGTTCGTCTTTCCGATACCTCATAGAACCATTATTCTTCTTTTGTAAATTATCTATCGCACTCGGTATTCTCACTTCCTGATTCATCCTAGTGTTAATAGCAGAACTAATGAGCTGACCCAGTTCTTTCTCATTGCTTATCCTTATTTGCTGCTTGGTCGGGTGCACATTGACATCTAGAAGCAACGGATCGATTTTCACATTGATGACGGCTATAGGATACCTGCCGATCATGATTTTCGATCCGAATCCGTCTGCAATCGCCTTATTCAAAGCGTAATTTTTAATGTATCTGCCATTGATAATTACCGTAAGATATTTATTATTGGCACGTGTGACTTCGGGTAAAGAAACGTAACCCGATACTTCAAAGTCAAAAGAGGTCTCTTTGATCTCACACATTTTCTTTGCAATACCAACACCGTATACACCGGCTATGGCTTGTTTTTGATCACTATTACCTGCTGTCTTTATCATAGTGTTCCCATCTGAGACAAGTTTAAATGAAATTTCAGGATGGGCTAGAGCCAGCCGATTAACCGTGTCGTTAATGTGCGCCAATTCTGTCTGTAGTGTTTTTATATACTTAAGTCGAGCGGGCGTATTATAAAACAATTCCTCAACTTTTATATTGACCCCTTTTCTTGAAGAAGCTGCACGTTGTTCCACGATTTTTCCACCATGCAATTCGATGTGCACGCCTGATTGTCCTTCTTCAGCCGTTTCTAAAGTGATTTTTGATACAGAGGCAATGCTTGGTAACGCTTCTCCCCTAAAGCCTAATGTTCGAATCCTAAACAGATCTTCGTCTGCAATCAGTTTCGATGTCGCGTGTCTTTCAAAAGCCGAAGGAACTTCAGCTGAGGGTATGCCTTCACCGTCATCAATGACCTGAATACTTTTGATCCCTGCTTCTTCTACAAAGACTTCAATCCGCGTGCTGTTGGCATCGATAGCATTCTCAAGCAGTTCTTTAACCACGGATGCCGGGCGTTCAATGACTTCCCCAGCTGCTATTTGATTGGCTAACGTCGTGGACATGATTTGAATTTTAGTTGTCATTTAATTTTTCCAACTTTCATTCCCGGTTCTTTAATTTCTGTTGTAACTGACTCAAAACGTGTAAAGCATCCAGAGGTGTAGTTGCCAACACGTTCATGTTCGCCAGTTCTTCGATCACAGCTTTTTCATTTTCATCAAGAGCTCCGAATAAGTTCATTTGTTCCTGCGATCGAGTTTCAGTAATATCATTGTCATCCTTCTTTTCAAAAAGATGTTCTTCTTTCTTCTCTAATTCGTTTAAGATGCTTTCTGCTCTTTTTAGTAGCGGATGAGGCAGGCCTGCTAATTTAGCGACTTGGACACCGTAACTTTTATCTGCAGCTCCAGGTAACATCTGATGCAGAAAGACCAAGTCACCCGCTTCTTCCACTGCCCCCACATGGACATTTTTCAGCTTGGGTAAACGCTCATCAAGCACTGTCAGCTCATGGTAATGCGTGGAAAACAAGGTCTTAGCTTTGACTTGATCATGGACAAATTCAATGATTGCTTCTGCTAAGGCCATCCCGTCGTAAGTGGCCGTGCCTCGTCCGATCTCATCAAATAGCAAGAGACTTTTTGGTGTCGCATTTTCCAACGCCTGGTTTGTCTCTGTCATCTCGACCATAAAGGTACTTTGTCCGCCTATCAAGTCATCCATGGCACCGATCCGGGTGTATAGACGGTCGAACAGCGGTAATCTTGCTTCTTCAGCCGGAACGAAACAGCCCATCTGAGCCATAATGATAATCAGAGCAAGCTGACGCATATAGGTACTTTTACCAGACATATTAGGCCCTGTGATCAAAAGGACGGATGTTTCATCAATGAGTTCCACATCATTAGGTACATAGGCTTGTTCTCCCATGACTTTCTCGACTACAGGATGTCTGCCCTTAATGATCGATACATCTTGGCTATCCATTCTAAATGACGGTCTCACGTAGTTATATTCTTCACTCACTGTAGCAAAACTTTGAAGGACGTCAACTTTTGCAATAACCTTAGCTAATTGCTGCAACCGCTCAATCTCTTCTTTCACTTGGTTTCTGATATCTACGAATAATTCGTATTCCAAGTTCTTTGATTTTTCTTCAGCTTCCAAGATAAGTGATTCTTTTTCTTTCAATTCCGGCGTACTATATCGTTCAGCATTCGAGAGCGTTTGTTTCCTTTCGTAACGACCTTCTTCCAACTTGGATACATTGGCTTTTGATATTTCGATATAATAACCGAAAACTTTATTAAAGCCTATCTTAAGGTTTTTAATACCGGTAGCGGCTCTCTCTTTTTGTTCAAGTTCAGCCATCCACTTTTTACCATTTGTCATGGCTTCTTTGTATTTGTCCAATTGAGGATGGTAGCCTGTTTTTATGATTTCTCCTTCCGTTGTCGACAACGGAGGTTCCTCAACGATCGAGTGCTCAATCAGTTCTTTCACATCAGCGATTGGATCCAGTTGTGTTAAGTATTTAGTCCAATGATTTTCATCATTGAGCATTTCAATGATTGCTTTTATATAAGGAATCTGTTCGAGTGAATGTTTAAGCTGAACGAGATCACGGGCATTGACCGTACCAAAGGCTGTACGTCCTGCCAATCGTTCCAAGTCATAAACTTTATCCAGAAGCTCTTTCAAATCATTTCTTTCGAAAAAATGATTAAGTAAGCTTTCAACATAATTCATTCTCTCTTCGATCTTAGATTTCTGAATGAGCGGTTTATCCAGCCATGATTTCAGCATCCGTCCACCCATAGACGTTTTAGTTTCGTCTAACAACCATAACAACGTGCCTTTTTTGGTGCCATCCCTTAATGAAGCAGCTAATTCGAGATTTCTTCTCGCTTCTTGTCCAAAAATAAGAAACTGGTTTGTTTCGTATTCTTCAATTTCTTGAAGGTGATCTAATCTTCGCATTTGTGTATCGGATAAATAAGAGAGTAATAAATCGATCACATTCTTCAATCGAGACTCTTCAAACTTTTCGGTGAGATGTGTAAGGGAAGGCGCTGGTGTTTCGCTAGAAGCGTGAGAGATGGACATATTCCATTTATTTTTTAATAATTCTTGTAATTCCAAGAATTCTCCCGGTTCAAAGATAACTTCTTT
>NZ_JAWOBT010000067.1:0-7083 GCF_046484155.1 Alkalibacterium sp. | reverse complement strand
CGTGACCTTCGTCTCCTCCTGTCCTTCATGCAGGGCGCGCTTGGCCCTAGTGCGTGACCTTCGTCTCCTCTTTTCCTTCGTGAAAGGCACGCTTCGCCCTATTGCGTGACCTTCGTCTCCTTCGGTTCTTCATGAAGGGCACGCTTGGCCCTGTTGCGTGACCTTCGTCTCCTCCTGTTCTTCATGAAGAGCACGCTTGGATCCATTGCGTGACCTTCGCCTCCTCCTGTTCTTCATGAAGGGCACGCTTGGCTCCATTGCGTGACCTTCGTCTCCTGCTGTTCTTCGTGAAGGGCACGCTTCGCCCTATTGCGTGACCTTCGTCTCCTCTTTTCCTTCGTGAAAGGCACGCAACTGTTCATTTATTCTTGATTTAGCTGGTTCAACGTCGTTTTACTCATAGTAAGAAGCTATGCTTTGTCCTTTCAGAGTAAAATGCTTTGATAAGACTGATCGGATGCTTTTTTCAGAAAAAAGCTTTCCACTCCATTGATACATTTCATTTGTCGTTAATTTATTGTCTGGAAACAATAGTCTGAACTCGTTTATCTGTCGGAGTATTGTGTCAACAGATAATTCCTTATGACCACATTTTCTACATTCGCACATTCTCCCGTTTAAACGCCCTAATACAGTTGAACATTCTTTACAGAACGACCCTTTTTTTAAGGCACTATACGAGTACTCGGGTAATGTGACGAAAGTAGAGTCTCTATTATGATGTAATGCTTTGAGCGTATCCGAAAATTTTGTATGACTTATAGTTATTGCCCCACGTTCGTTGTTCAATCGTTTAAGATGACGAGATACCATGGTCGGAAGAATAAAATCCTGATCGATGGGTGTTTCAAAAAGAGTGAACTGTTTATTGATAAACACAATATATGATTTGAGTGGAAAATCAACACGATGTTCTTCCATCAGTTGACGGAAAAGCATTGTTGTTCTATTTAATTGATGAACTGGGTTAGTGATTTCTTTATTTGTCGATACAATTTTCAACTTATCCTCACGAAAAACAAACTCACCTTCGAAGTTTTTCACTTCATAAATCGAAATCCCTTTACTAGATATCATCAATGTATCGATCTGAAAGGTATGACCGTTTAGTTTCAATAATAAATCGTTCAAGATCAGACATTCGCACTTCAACTCTTTCACTAATGCATCAAATGCACACTCACCTTCGAATCCTTTAACTAGCTGGTTAATATAGTTTTCCTGCGGGTTCAACAAAATCCCTCGTTTGCTTAAGGCTAACAAAGACTCAAGTTGTAACGCTCTTTCTCTTTCTTTAACTATCATATGATCCCCTCCATTTATTTATTCTATTAACTATATTGTCTTTTATATCTGAAACTTACTTTTTATGGCTCAATTAAAAAGTCACCCTTTAAGTTTGCTTCTCTTACACCCTATCAAGTGATATTTTTATGATTTGCTAAAGGCATACGCTATAATATAGTCATAGTCCGTTTAAGCGCATTGCGTTTATAAATAGACAATGATCATGATAATAAAATTAACAATCTGACTGTGAAGGAGTGGATTATATGGGTAGAGGAGGCGGCGGCGGTGGCGGTGGCTTTGGTGGTGGTGGCTTCGGCGGTGGTTCCCGTGGCGGGGGCTTCGGCGGCGGAAGAGGTGGTGGTGGTCGCATAGGCGGTGGCAGCAGTGGCCGTGGCGGCGGAATTTTTGGTGGTGGAGGTTCAAACCGAGGTTCCAGCAATAACCGCCCACGCATGGGTATGGGCCCGATATTTTTAGGCGGTGGTTTTGGTCGAAGACGTTATTCATCAGGCGGTGGCGGTGGCGGCTGTGGTTATATGGGCTGCGGGAGTATTTTCATCGCTTTGATATTTATGTTCATCATCTTCACGCTGTTCTCATCCTTGGGCAATTTCATGGGTGGTGATGGCGGACCGACAAACATCACCTCTTCGACGGTAGAACGCGAACCTTTACCGGCAGGAGCAGTAAACGAAACAGAATACTATACTGATGAACTAGACTGGATAGGTAACCATACGCAAATGGTGGATGGTCTCCGTCATTTTTATAATGAAACAGGCGTTCAGCCCCATGTGCATATAACGGGCGACATCAACGGATCGACTAATCCGTCGATGGAAGAAATCGAAGCCTACGCAAACGAACTATACGATGAACTCTTCACCGATGAAGCGCATCTGCTGCTCGTGTTTTTTGAACCCGCACCAAATGAATACATGACGTATTATGTCACAGGGTCTCAAGCCCGATCTGTCATCGACACAGAAGCAGGCGACATTTTGCTGGATTATCTTGATAGAAATTACTATGATTCAGACTTAACAGATGAGCAGTACTTCAGCAATTCATTCAAAGAAGCTGCCGATCGTATCATGGAAGTAACGACTTCACCATGGATTCCAGTACTGTCGATCTTTGGGGTTCTCGCAGCATTATACCTCCTGTTCAAATGGTGGAAAGCAAAACAAGCCGATAAAGAACGTGAAGCCAAACGAACAGAGGACATGCTTAGCCGGCCCATTGAAAAATTCGGAAGTTCTGAAGCCGATGAGTTAGCAAAAAAATATGACGAAGACAAATGATCAAACAGTACAAACCAATATCCAAACATAATTAGGAGGAACCTACATGTCAGTTTTAGACCGTTTTACAGATATCATCAGTGCAAACGTCAACGCAATCATTGATCGTATGGAAGATCCCGAAAAAATGATCGATCAATACTTACGCGATATGATGGAAGACTTGGCAGAAGTGAAGAAAAACACTGCGAGCGTGATGGCAGAAGAAACACGGGCCAAACGTTTAGTGGATGAAAACGAAGCCGAAGTAAAAAAATATGAACGCTATGCCAAAAAAGCACTGGAATCAGGTAACGACGCCGATGCCCGTGTTTTCCTATCAAAAAAACAGGAACTGGAAGATGTCGGCACCGGTTTAGCTAATGCTTATGCCAAAGCGCATGAAAATGCATCGAAAATGCGTCAAATGCATGACAAGTTGGCAGCAGATATTGACAAACTAAGAAACCGTCGTTCCATGATCAAAGCTCAAATGTCAGTGGCGGATACTCAAGAAAAACTAAATGAAGTGGACACTTCCCTCGGTAAATCTAGAGGAGCTATGAGTAACTTTGAACGCATGGAAGATAAAGCCTCTCGCCGCTTAGACGAAGCTGATGCCATGGAAGAATTGAACAAACAGCCTAAAGATTCAGCTCAAGAACTTGAAGAGAAATACGCAGAAGAAACAGGTTCCGCTGCGGTCGAAGACGAGCTTGAACGCATGAAACAAGACATGGGACTTTCGTCATCCAATAAAGATTCTCAAGAATAGCCTCACAAAAATCAAACAAAAACAGAAAAACCGAAGAGACCAGTCAATGACTGGTCTCTTCGGTTTTAATTGTTTACTCGCGTTTTGTCAGACTCACTTTAAAGTATCTGTCAGCGGACTGTTTATCCAAAGTTTGGATAAACACACATCATCAAAAAACGACTTAATAGTCTTCGGAAAATGCCGGGGTGGACAAGTACCGTTCGCCAGTATCTGGAGCAATAGTCACGACGGTTTTACCTTTACCTAATTTTTCAGCGTAGCGGATGGCTGCTAAAACATTGGCTCCTGCAGAAATGCCCACGAGCAATCCTTCTTCTCTGGCCAAACGACGCGTCATTTCGATCGCATCACCACTCGAAACAGTGACGATATCATCGTAAATATCAGTATCCAACACTTCGGGAATAAAGCCTGCTCCTATCCCCTGGATTTTGTGCTTGCCTTTGCCTTCCCCGCTTAAGACAGCGGACTCTTCCGGTTCAACAGCCACAACTTTTGCATCAGGATTGTGTGATTTCATTACTTTTCCGACACCGGTGATCGTTCCGCCTGTTCCCACACCGACAACAAAAGCGTCCGGGGCTTTACCGTCTAGGGCTTCAATAATTTCTGGACCCGTTGTTTTGATATGCGCAGCCGGATTGGCTGGATTATAGAATTGAGAAGGCATGAAATAGCCGTCTTTTGCTGCTAAGGCTTTTGCACGAGTCATAGCGCCCGGTATCCCTTCCGCACCCGGTATCAACTCGAGTTCAGCACCGTAAATTTTCATCAATAATCGTCTTTCCACGCTCAAAGTGTCAGGCATAATGAATACCGCTTTATAGCCCTTTGTGGCCGCTACCATTGCTAACCCTACACCTGTGTTTCCACTGGTGGCTTCAACGATTGTGTCGCCTGGATTTAATTTACCTTCTTTTTCAGCTGTTTCAATCATATTTAAGGCGATACGGTCTTTGATGCTTCCGCCTGCGTTAAATGATTCGACTTTAACATATACATCCGCCGCACCTTCCGGCACCACACGATTAAGTTGTAATAAGGGGGTATCTCCAATTAATTCTGTTACTGATTTTACTCGTTTCACTAAAATACTTCCTTCCCTAACGTACTGTTCCTAGTTTGTTTCTATTTATCCTGCTTTTCAAGATAAACTCTTCTCTATTTTAACATACCCTTCGCTACATAATAAAATCTCGATAGAATGTATGTCACACATTCCATCGAGATTTGTTCTATCAGCTGATTTTATTCAATATCGATTTTTTTGGTTGCTGGTTGATCAGATTCTTTCTTAGGTAACTTCACTTCCAAAATCCCGTTGTCAAAGCGAGCCGAGATATCATCTTCATCAATATCACGGATTAAAAATTGACGACTGTATGAACGGGACGAACGTTCGCGTCTGACATAGTTACGTTCCTCATCATGTTCATCCGTTTCCGATTCATGTTTTGCAGATATGGATAAGATATTATCGTTATAATCAAGCTCTATATCCTCTTTGCTCATTCCCGGCAGCTCTGCTTCCACAGTGTATTCTTTCTCGTCTTCTATAATGTCTGTTTTGAAGCTTTCAACATCTCCAAGAGCTCCGTCAAAGATATCATTGAAAAACAGTTTGCGCAAATCTCCAAAATCTCGTTTTGAAGGTAACATATTGGCCATTTTTTTTTACCCCTCTCCGTTTGTCTGTTTTGTGATTTCTTGCTTTCCTACTCTCTTATATTAACGCTCTCATTATAATAGGTAAAACAAAACGATTGCTGTTGCAGGATCACAAAAACAGATTTTTCAAAATCAGGATCCGCTTACTTCTCCATCAATTTTTTTACATATTGCATATCAAACAAAGGTTTAATGGATTCATAGTTTTGGATCCGTTTGATTGCATCACCAAAGATGGGAGCGACACTTAATTGTTCGATTAGATCAGACGCGTTCTTTTTAGAAAGATCGATCGTATTGGTCACCACGACTTTTTTGACGCCGGATTTATTTAATCGTTCCACTGCTTTTCCTGAAAGGACGGCATGTGTCACACAAACGTAGACGTCTTTTGCACCAGCTTTTTTAAGCGACTGGGTAGACTTGCTGACTGTTTTAGCAGTATCTAGAATATCATCAAATAAAATACAGTTTTTACCGGCAACTTCACCGACCAGATCATACGTATTCGGCTTGTTTTCCTGATACAATCGGCGATCGATGATGGCTAAAGGTGAATCAAGCAGCTCCGCCATTTCGCGCGCGCGTTTCACTCCGTCGTGGTCAGGTGACACAACAACGGTTTCTTCTCCTATCAATCCTGCTGCTAAGAAGTGATTAGCAAACAAAGCTGTTGCGGACAAGTGATCGACCGGAATATCGAAAAACCCCTGAATCTGAGGGGCATGAAGTTCCATCGTTATCAAGCGATCGATGCCGGCCTGTGTCAACATATTGGCTACCACTTTTGCCGTAATGGCTTCACGTGGTCCAGGCTTTCTGTCTTGTCTCCCATAGCCATAATAAGGCATTACCACATTGATAGATTCTGCGCTTGCACGCCTGAGCGCGTCGATCATTATGAGTAATTCCATTAAATAATCGTTGCTCGGATCATTGGTTGACTGAATTAAATAAACATCGTCTCCTCGGATACTTTCTTCAATATGGACTGATATCTCTCCATCGGCAAAACGGTCGATCCTTGCTTTACTTAATTCGACTCCTACCACCTGAGCGATTGCTTCGGCTAACTTAGGGTTCGAGTTTAAAGCAAAGAGTTTAACGCCGTTTCTTTTCTCATGATTACTCATAGCATCCTCCACTCACTAAACGTTACTTCTTCTACAGGTTAATCGTAAACAGAATACACATGAAATGCAAGCGCTATCTTCCTTTAATTTCCATCACGTATTCGGTGATGAAAATACGCTTGTTTATTAGATATAATCGAATTCCTTTATTTTTATCTTCGTACTTAAACTTTAGCGTGAACTGAATAGAACTCAAGATAGCTCAACAAATTGCTCGAGAGGAGTAATTATTATTCAATAATCAGTTCTTTATTTGTCGGTATTAAAATCTTTTGGATTTCTTCCGGATCAGCATCCAAATCCAGGTACCGTTTCTCATCTTCAGGATCAAGTATCACGGGCATGCGGTCATGGATGGGACGCATCTGGTCGTTGGCCTCTGTGGTAAGGATCGCGTAAGTCAGGTAACTGTCGCCGTTATCGTCAGTGTAGCGTTCGCAGATACCGGCCATGGAGAAAATCGGGACGTCTTTGACTGCGATTTTTTTCTTATCTTTCTTCTTCTGTCCTTCGACCGGCTGCCACTCAAAGAAGTAGGTCGCCGGAACGATGCAGCGCTTTTTGGCAAAGGGTTCTTTAAAGGTCTTTTTCTCCAAAACACTTTCTGAGCGTGCATTGATCAGCGGGCGCTTGGAAAAACTCGGCTCGAATCCCCATTTCACAGGATGCAGACGCTGATTGGGCAGCAGCACGATGTTTTCGGTCGTTGGAAAAATCTCTTCGCTTTCTTTAAATGAATAGTCGTCATCTTCAAGGTCATAGCGTTCCTTCAGTTCTTTATATGAAGCCGTCAATCCGTATCTTCCGCACATCTCGCTCACTCCTTCCAGTCCCCTTTATGGTATCAAAACGAACCAGAAACTGCGACTCATACAAACTCATTCAACTGTCACAATAGTATCTTTTCATCTATTTAGTTTGTCAAATTAAG
>NZ_JAWOBT010000028.1:0-10625 GCF_046484155.1 Alkalibacterium sp. | reverse complement strand
GTTTCTGGCATAAATTCTTGTATGATCTAGATCTCGTTCCAACCAAAGAACCATTCCAGAAACTCTATAACCAGGGGATGATTCTAGGCGAGAACAATGAAAAGATGTCTAAATCTAAAGGGAATGTGGTCAATCCAGATGACGTGGTCAAAAAATACGGTGCAGACACACTCAGACTCTATGAAATGTTTATGGGACCGCTCGATGCAGCGATCTCCTGGAACGAAGATGGGCTAGAAGGGGCACGTAAATTCCTGGACCGTGTCTGGCGTTTGTTCGTCGACGAAGAAGATAAGTTGAGGGACCGCATCACCACGTTCAATGATGGCTCTCTTGAAGTTGTCTATCATCAAACCGTGAAAAAAGTCACGGAGGATTACGAAGGTCTTCAATTCAACACAGCCATTTCTCAGCTGATGGTGTTCACTAATGCAGCCTATAAAGCGCAAGGCTTGCCGCTTGAATATTTAAAAGGATTCATTATACTTTTAGCTCCGATCGCACCTCATTTAGGGGAAGAACTTTGGTCAAAAGTGACGGGGTCAGAGGAAAGTATCGCGTATGAACCTTGGCCGACATTTGACGAAACGAAACTGGTTGAAGATGAAGTTCAGGTCGTTTTCCAAATCAATGGAAAAGTCCGTGCGAAGAATCAGACCTCCAGAACTATTTCCAAAGAAGATCTGGAAGCGATGGCTTTGAGTGACGAGAAAATTCAAGAACACTTGGAAGGTAAAACCATTCGTAAAGTGATTGTTGTTCCGGGCAAACTGGTCAATATCGTAGCGAATTGATCAGATAATAAGCAGTGGCACCTTTTATGATAAATGGATCAAGATAAGTAGAAGCAAACAGAGCAGGCATTGTCAAAATGCCCGCTCTGTTTATTTTGTCAGTTAAATAATTGTGCGGCCTGAGATCAATAGGACAAACGGGAATGCATTTTCCGCGTGAGTGGGCGTTAATAGGCGCAATAAGTCAGACTGAAAAGACGATGACGATTTGAGCGGGTACTATAGGACAAAATAATGGGGGCTCATTTTAAAAAAGTTTCGTCGAGAACAAGCAATGTTTCAAACTTATTCTAACTGGCGATAAAACAAAAACTTGGCCAATCATTATGAAGCATTTGGGACTATCGGCCCAAACGCTACTTTTTCATGGCTTACTTCTCAACGATACGGTAAAATAAAGACAACACGATCTAAGTTTTTCTCAAATGAAACGAGGGCGGTCACATGCAAACTAAAAGTGAATTGAAAACACCGACAAAACAAGACCTCAAACAGTTCAGTCGTCTCTTGTGGTCAACCAATATTTCTAAAGGGCTGATCGCTATCGGTCTAGCGGGCAGCATCATAACCACCTTGACGCAACTCATGATCCCGTTGGCTACTCAACGGTTTATAGATGGGATCGAGTTCGATTTTTTCACACCCTGGATGATAGCTGCAATCATCGGTATCTTTATTGTTCAAGTCATATTTAACGGCTTTTCGAATTATGTGTTACATAAAATCGGTCAGCATGTCGTCGCAGGATTGAGAGAGTTTCTGTGGAATAAGATCATTAAACTGCCGGTCACTTTTTTCGACCGGTATGCTTCAGGAGAAATCGTCAGTCGCTTGACCAACGACACGTCCATCGTTCAAAATTTGATTTCCTCGTTCTTCCCGCAATTTATAAATGGCATCCTGACACTTGTAGGAATCTTTTTTATCCTGATAGTCATGGACTGGCAGATGACCCTGGTGATGTTAACGGCTGTACCGCTTGCCTTGGGTCTTATCCGGCCGCTGGGAAAACGCATCGCGAAAGTTTCCCGGGAGATGCAGGACGAGACTGCGATCTTTTCGGGTAAAGTCCAGCAGACCATTGCAGAAATCCGGTTGATGAAATCATCGACAGCTGAAAATTATGAAAAAAATAAAGGTGAAGCGGACATTGCCAAACTGTATCGTATCGGTTTAAAAGAGGGCAAGTATATTTCTATTATCGGTCCACTGATGTACACACTGATGATGGGCGTCATGGTTTTTGTCATCGGGTATGGCGGTGTACGCGTTGCCCGTGGCGTGATGACGACCGGGCAACTGGTTGCTTTCCTGCTTTATTTGTTTCAGGTGATCTTTCCGATAACGACGTTCATGAATTTCTTCATGCAGATCCAGAAAGCAGCTGGAGCGACAGAACGGATCGCCCAGATCCTCGATGAAAAGGAAGAAGCAAAACGGCAGGGCATCAAGCTGCCCATAGATGATTTGCCGATTACTTTTGATCACGTGAGTTTTGCCTATGAACCGGGTAAAGAAGTGATCCATGACGTATCATTCAGCACGCTTCCAGGTGAAAAAATTGCCTTCGCCGGTCCGAGTGGTGGGGGGAAATCGACACTGTTTTCGCTACTGGAACGCTTTTACACACCAGACAGTGGGGAAATCCGTGCAGGCGATACGCTGATCGAAGATATCAGTCTGCATTCATGGCGGAGTCAAATCGGCTACGTATCTCAGGAGAATGCGATGATGTCGGGGACCATCAGAGCAAATCTCTGTTACGGCTTGCCTCATCCTGAAACACTGACCGAAGAACGCTTATGGGAAGTATTGGAAATGGCCTACGCTAAAGAATTTATCAACCGATTTCCGGACAAGCTGGAAGAAGAGATCGGTGAACGCGGAATCAAATTGTCAGGCGGTCAGCGTCAGCGGATCAATATTGCCCGTGCCTTTTTAAGGGATCCGAAAATTTTAATGATGGATGAAGCCACGGCCAGTCTGGATAGTCAATCTGAAAAAATCGTCTCTCAAGCCTTGAACAAGTTGATGGAAGGACGCACAACGTTTGTCATTGCTCACCGCCTGAGTACGATCTTAGATGCTGACAAAATCGTCTTTATAGAAGATGGCCGACTGACCGGAATCGGGAAACACCATGAGTTGATCAAAACGCACCGGCTGTATCAGCTGTTCGCCAAGCAGCAGTTATCAAAAGAGTGACAATGTAAAGATTTGATGACAATTCGGGAACGTTTGATGAATCTTTACCCTAAAAGATTGCGCCCTCTGCAATAAAACAGTAGAATAAGGGTTAGGTAAAAAAGGAGCCGTGTGCTCCTTTTTTTCTTGACTATATCAACATCAATTTAAAATCAAATCAAATGAGCAGAACAATACAAAATGCTGGACCTTTTATAGCAACATAAGAGGATAATTTGAAAGAGGGTTTCAAATGAATGGATAACGATACAACGACAAATACAGTTAAACCTGAAGAATCTCACGACAGCAGAATGGTAAGTGGTGCAGCCTGGATGACCGCCGGAAGTATGATCTCCAGGATCTTGGGCGCATTATATATCATTCCCTGGTTTGCCTGGATGGGTGGTCAGGCACCGGGAAATGCGGCTATGGCACTGTATCAAATTGGTTATATTCCGTATGGATTTTTTCTGGCTCTCGCTACCGCGGGCGTCCCGTCAGCGATTTCCAAACAGGTCAGTTATTACAATGCGCTGGGAGAATTTGAAATCTCCAAGGGTATTTACAAGCAGGGACTGAAAATCATGGCATTTACTGGTGTGATATCTGCACTGGTCATGTATTTCATTGCCCCGGTCATCGCTCAGTCAAGTCCGTCAGCGAATACAAGTGAAGCGATCATCGTTATGCGGTCATTGACCCCGGCTCTGCTTATCATCCCTGCTCAAAGTGTGACACGTGGCTTTATTCAGGGTCATAATAAAATGGCCCCTTCAGCGATTTCTCAAATCATCGAACAGGTAACGCGGATCATTTTTCTCTTAAGTGCTGTTTTTGCAATAAGACAAGTCATGGGTGGAGAAGTCGTAACGGCCGTTGCCTTTTCAACGTTCGCAGCCTTCATAGGAGCGATATTCTCGCTGGGATACTTAGCGTTCAACCTTAAGCACATGAAAACGGCGTTTGATTATGCCCCTGAAGAAAGTTCCGGGAAATTATCGGTTTCACCCAACCAGCTGATCGTCAATATCATCAAAACGTCGATTCCCTTTATTATTATTGCAACAGGGATCATCGTCTTTCAGATGGTCGACCAGCTCACATACAGCCCGTTGATGCGTCAGTTTTCTGATATGAGTGATGATATGATTGAAGCCACCTACGGAATAACTCAAGGAAATGCGCACAAACTGATCATGATCCTAACGTCATTCGGGACGGCTTTAGCCATTGCCTCCGTACCGCTGATCAGTGACTTGATAGCGAAAAAGAACATGGATGAAGTAAGAAGACAGTTTTCCAAAGCAGTGCAGTTGCTGCTTTTCGCCATGTTCCCGGCAGCCATCGGTATGGCTGTCGTTGCTGAACCATTATATGCCGTGTTTTTTGAACAAAGCGATTTAGGTACCCGCATCACTCAAGTGTCTGCTGTAATGAGCATCTTTGTGGCTCTCTATGCGGTACTGGGCAATATTCTGCAGGCTTCCAACTTAACGCGGCCGGCAATCAAAGCCTTGTTTACCGGTTTAGTCGTGAAAGTAGTCAGTCAAGTCCTCTTTGTTGCCTGGGTCGGACCCTATGGCATGCTGCTGTCTGCGATCGCAGGCTTTCTAGTCAGTTGCGGCATGATGCTTTTCATCATGCACAAACATACGCACTATTCAGCCACTCGACTCTTCAGACGTTCGTTCTTGATCCTGATCTTGTCCTTAGCGATGGGAGCAGGAACGGGACTCACGAAGTTTGGCTTGGATTTTTTCATTGACTACAACAGCCGTTTCCAGTCCCTTATCAGTCTGGCAGTCATTTCAGCTGTAGGTATTTTGATCTACGGTTACCTGGTACTGAAAACACAATTAGCCGATCGCTTGATTGGCACAAAAGCGGCCAGTGTCCGCCGTAAATTGAGAATGAACTGAACATCAAACAAATATGAAAGAAAGAAAGGAGTACGTATGCGCTTAGATAAACTTCTAGCCCACAGCGGGTTAGGCACACGAAAAGAAGTCAAGAAATTATTGAAAAAGAAAATTGTTGAAGTGAATGAGAAGATTGTCGTTGACCCTAAAACACATGTGGACCCCGAAACAGATGTCATCACAGTTTTAGGCGAACGTATTGCTTATCAGGAATTTGTTTACTTCATGTTAAATAAACCGCAGGGCGTCATCAGCGCGACGGAGGATGCTGTACATGATACGGTCATCGATCTGCTCGAACCACAAGATAGCTTGCAGGAGCCGCATCCAGTCGGGCGACTTGATATCGATACTGAAGGCTTGCTCTTATTGACCAATGACGGCAAGCTGACACATCGCTTGTTATCACCGAAGCATCACGTCGATAAATTATACTATGCACAAGTGGATGGCATCGTGACTGAAGAAGATGTTGACGCTTTTAAAACAGGTGTGACATTGGAAGACGAGTTTGGAACATATGAGACAATGCCGGCAAAGTTGACGATTCTGGAAACAGATGAAGAAGCTGGGACATCTAAAGTGGAAATAACCATTCAAGAAGGAAAATTTCATCAAGTCAAACGCATGATGGAAACGGTAGGTAAAAAAGTGACCTACTTGAAACGCGTAGCCATGGGCGACTTGAAACTGGATCCGCTGCTTGAATTAGGCGCGTATCGTCCCTTGACTGAAGCAGAAATTGACATGCTGGAAAACAGTTAGTAAAACAAAAAAAAGACAATGAGGGTGACACATCACTTAGGCTGAAAATGCCGAGTGATTTGACCAACTCATGTCTTTTTTTATTTATTTGAAAAGAACGTGCAATCATCGAGCAGCATCGGTCTCGCTCTTAACTCCCTCACTAGATTACAGCTAACTCCTTAAGCTAAGGCCATCAACAAACATTTAGAATGAAAGAAACCTCCGCTAGCGGAGGTTTTCCTTCTGAATCATTGATCTTAGGGTCTTTTTCAAAAGAAAAAGGTTTGTAATATAAGGGCGAGGAAACCAGCGGCAATATAGGCAGCGGCAATGCTCATCGTCCAGATCGATCTTCTTTTTTCGTAGGCATATTCTTCATCTGAATATTCGCCACTGGCTTTAGGTATTTGCCACAGCGAGAAGACAAATAAAGCCGCGATGCCTAGAAAGTAAACAAGTTGAAAGTTTAACCACATGAGGAGAAAACCCAGTAGAAATACCCATGAAACGATCCACAATAATTTCTTTTTCATTTAATATCATCCTTCACAGTAATGTTTCTAACTGTTTCATTGTATCGTGTATAAAGACGACTAGCAATTGAAAAAAGTGTGAAAGAAGCGCATAAATCAAACTGCGGACAGAACGCTGGATGACAGGATGATCGATAGGTCCTGCTTTCGCTGTACAGGCTACTCGACTAAAGGGAAGGATCAGCTAATGAACAAATACGACGTTCATTCCACATCGGTCAGATCCATCTTTTCTGCTTGTCTTTGGAAATGTCCTTCATCACTTTAGGGATCTGTTCGATTATTGCTGTAGGCAGCGTCACGTAATGAGTCAGACTGAGTTGATCAGCGATATAACTGTGCAGATAAACAGCAGATAAGATCCCTTCCTTGATCGTATCGAATTGAGGGACGAACCCGCCGATCATACCGGCTAAAGCATCTCCCATACCGCCTGTTGCCATCGAAGGGTTGCCTGTTGTGTTTTCCCAAACCTCATCATCGAAGTAGACTTCAGTCCGCGCTTTTTTCAGAATGACGATGGCCTTCAAGTCTTTGACGTATTCCTGGTTCACTTCTACAAACTGTTCGTCGGGAGATAAATTTGTCAGTGTTCGCCATTCGCCTAAATGAGGGGTTAAAATCAAGGTTGCCTTAGGTTTAGGCACGACTTCGTTCATGTGTAAATAAATACCATCTCCATCAACGAGTAGAATTTGATGGGATTTCACTGTTTCATACACAGTCCGCAAAATAGTGAGGGATTCGTCGTCGCGTCCAAGTCCCGGACCAATGACGATCATATCCATAGAACTTACGTAGTTTTTGAGTTGTTGCGTGTTGTTCATGGGGACAAACATGGCCTCTGGCAAACGTGCATGCAAGGCAGCTTTATTGGACGGATGCGTGGCGACAGTCACCAGGCCGGCACCACTATAGACGGCAGCCGAAGCGGCTATAATGATCGCCCCGGCCATGTTCTCGTTGCCGCCGACCAACAAGACTCGCCCGTATGAGCCTTTGTAGCTGGTACGTTCACGAGTGGGCATGAAAGCTTTCACTGTTTCTTTGGTGATTTTGTTCATATAAAACCCTCCTAAATTATCACAGTTTCTTATCCTTAGTTTATTACTTAATGAGAAAAGAATCACGTCAGAACAATCGTCAAGATGAAATTAAATGACTAGCGGTTGGTCATTGCTTATTAAATGATTTATTTTAAATAATGTACTGAACAATTGGCGTTTGATGAAATTAATGATAAAATAGCAAAAGAGAGTTAAGTTACTTAATCAAGGAGGACGATAGAATGACACAAAATATAGACTGGAAAGCAGAAGCAGCCAAACGCAAGGATGCTTATCTAGAAGATTTATTTGATTTATTACGTATTGATTCAGTACGTGACGACGATAATGCTACAGACGAAGCACCTGTAGGTCCTGGACCTAAAGAAGCACTTGAAGCCTTCTTAGCATTAGGCGAGCGTGACGGATTTACAACTAAAAATGTCGATAACTGGGCAGGTCACATCGAATATGGTGACGGTGACGAATTAATGGGCGTCCTAGCTCACGTAGACGTTGTACCAACAGGAACAGGTTGGGAAACGGATCCATTTGAACCTGTCATAAAAGACGGCCGTCTGTATGCCCGTGGTTCAAGCGACGATAAAGGCCCCGGCATGGCAGCTTATTATGCGCTGAAAATGATTAAAGACCTGGACTTGCCCGTTTCTAAAAAAGTCCGTTTCATTATTGGTACGGATGAAGAAAGTGAATGGAAAGGGATCAAACATTATTTAAAAACTGAACCAGAACCTGACTTTGGTTTCTCGCCAGATGCCTCATTCCCTATCATCAACGGTGAAAAAGGAAATGCTACGGTGTTTATTGAAACAAAAGGTGCAGTCGATGGTGGATCAGAAGAATTAGTCCAGTTTGAAGCAGGCTTACGTCCCAACATGGTACCTCAAGAAGCTGTTGCAGTCGTTAAAAGCAAGAACCCGGAAGCGATACAAGCTGGTTTAGCTGACTTCGTAGACGGTTTGCCCGTTAGTGGTGTTGCCGCTGTCGATGGCGACCAGGTGACGATAGAAATGACAGGTAAAGCAGCACACGGCAGCAAACCTGCCAGTGGCGTCAATGCGGCAACTTATTTAGCCCGCTACTTGTCTGATTTCGATTTCGCAAAAGATGCCAAGGCCTTCTTGGAATTGACCATGCTTTACCTGCATGATGATCCTGAAGGAGAAAAATTGGGCATTGCTGTGACAGATGCAATAATGGGAGAGTTAACATCTAACCCAGGTGTCTTTTCATTCAAGGCGAATGAAGGCGGAAAAATCACGGTCAACATGCGTTACCCACAAGGAACAACGGAAGAAGCATTATTTGAAACATTTAAAACGAAATTATCTGACTATGACCTGACATTGTCTAAAGCAAACGGAAAAGAACCCCATTACGTTCCTGCAAACGATCCGCTTGTTACAACTTTATTAGACGTGTATCATCGTCAAACAGGTTTAGAGGCTCATGAAATGGTTATCGGCGGCGGTACATACGGTCGTCTGATGAAACGCGGTGTAGCATTCGGTGCAATGTTCCCTGACAGTGTCGATACGATGCACCAGGCCAATGAATTTATGGCGATCGATGACTTGATGAAATCAATGGCTATTTATGCAGAAGCCATCTATGAATTGATTAAGTAAAACAGAATAACTGACAGACACCTTTGCCGTTGCTTTTATGAAGCAGCAGCGAGGGTGTCTTTTTATATTCAGCAAATAAAATATAGTCTTTTTAAAAAAATATAAATCTGTACTAAAAGCTATGTTATACTAGATTTAAATACACTGAAAAGGAGATGTCTCATAATGAAATTAATATCCGACATTTTTAAATCCCTGCAATTATTCATTAAAGAAAACAGAGCCGTAACGAGTGTCATATCAGCACTGGTCCTTGTTTTATTCATTATTGTGACCATCGGTATTGGACAATCACGTCACCAAGTCGAAAGTCGAAGCATCCAAGCCATGAGTTCAGAAGTTGAAGATACAGAAGAGACAATGGAAGATAATGATGAAGATCAGACTGAAAAAAATGATGAAGATGACTTGGAATCGACAGAAGATGAGGAAGACTTAACTGATGAAGAGAATACCGACGAAGATGAAGAGACCGAAGAACTCGTCGATGAAGAAACTGACGAGTCTGAGGACGTTGAAGCATCAGTAGAAGAAAATACAGAGGATGACGTTTCTGATAATGAAGATGCAGAAATAACTGAGACTGAAGAAACTGCAGAAAAATCAACCTGGACAGCGCCGGTGAAGAAGACCCCGTCCTCATCCAGCAATACGAGCACTGAACAGCCGTCTACCAATAAACCAGCAAGTCAGCCGTCAACTAACGATTCAACTAATTCCAGTACTGGAAGCAGTTCGAATCAGACAGAGGATAAGAAAACGAACACTGATACTACCACAACAACAGCACCTGAAATGGAAACTGATAAAGAAGAACCCGAAACAGTAGAAGAACCCAAAGAAGAAGTGAAAGAACCAGTGAAAAAAGAGCCAGCAGAAGACCCCATCGAAGAAAACCCCGTTGTCGAAGGGGAAGTTGATGGAACGACTGGAAATTTAGACGAAAAAGAAACAGAAACGAATGAAGAAACAAAAACAACCCAAGAGAAGACTGATGATAAGAAAAAAGAGCCAGTCGATTCCTCTGACTAACTTCATAGATAGGTAGAAGCTAGCCTTGTGCTAGCTTCTTTCTGTTTTTAAAGAACTTTATAATGGCTACTGAAGATGAACTTTTATTTTAGTCTGCATTTTGCGCTCCAAATGACAGACTCACGAAAAAATAGTAGCTGAGCTTGTCATTGCGCGCTCCGAATGACGAACTCACGAAAAAATATAAGCTGAGTCTGTCATTTCATGCTCCGAATGACGAACTCACCAAAAAATAATAACTGAGCTTGTCATCTTGCGCTCCGAATGACGGACTCACGAAAAAATATAAGCTGAGTCTGTCATTTCATGCTCCAAATGACGAACTCACGAAAAAATATAATCTGAGCTTGTCATTGTGTGCTCCGAATGACAGACTCACCAGAAAATAATAACTGAGTCTGTCATCACACAATCCAGATGACGAACTCACGAGAGAATAATAGCTGAGCTTGTCATCATGCGCTCCAAATGACAGACTCACGAAAAAATAGTAGCTGAGCTTGTCATTGTGCGCTCCAAATGGCAAGCTCACGAAAAAATATAATCTGAGCTTGTCATCATGCGCTCCAAATGACAGACTCACCAGAAAAAAGTAGCTGAGCTTGTCATCATGCGCTCCGAATGACAAGCTCACGAAAAAATAAAATCTGAGCTTGTCATTGTGCGCTCCAAATGGCAAGCTCACGAAAAAATAGTAGCTGAGCTTGTCATCACACGA
>NZ_JAWOBT010000089.1:0-4687 GCF_046484155.1 Alkalibacterium sp. | reverse complement strand
ATTACAACTGCATAATCACGGGGTATAAAAATATCAAAAATGAATTTCTCGATTAATCCCGGTGCATAGGCTTGATAGGTCGTGGAACCAGAACCGGGAATGAAGATGACGGCGGGTTTCTCAGATGAACCATTTGAAGCAGTGAGGATTTCTGCTTCCAATTTTACATTATCGTTTTCCACGAAAAATGGTTCTTGCAGTAAATTTCGTTCTGCAATAACGTCTTCCCAATTCACCTCGCTTGTGGGCTGTACAATTTGATTGGCTCTATAGGCAAAGAAAAACAAAACAAATAGGAAGACGCCACCAATAATAAAATATGTTTTCTTGTTCATAGCACATGCTCCTATTAATTGTGATTATTATTTCACCTTTTTTTACGTTTACAGATCATAGATTTTCAAACAAGTTAGAGAATAGGATCTTAGATCAAGTTCAGTATATCCTTATGAGCGTCTCAGAGCCAAATACCTTTCGAAAAAATATAAGTATCCAAATTTTATTTGTATTGCATGAAGCAATTATTTTCCCTGTCAACGTTATTAAAAGAAGTCAGTTCAGTAGTTTCGCTTTCAATATATATTTACGATGAATTTGTGATTTAGATTGTTTAACGATCATCTATATGATTAAAGTTGACAATAATCAATTTGGAAACAAACGCCCCATAAAATAGCAAGTGGAGAAAATTGGTACGACATATTGAATTCTTCTTTTAGGAAAAAATTGAGCAAAGGAATTTGTCGAAGTAATTTTACACGCCGGCTGTCGGCAATTGTTTTCCCACCAAACATAACCCGCACACGCTTGGGACAAGAGACTCAATTCTGCATTTCCACATTAAAATGTTTTTGGACTTCAGTTATTTCTTTCATCTTTTCACTCCTTTTTTTAACTTTACCTATAAATTTTTCACATTTCATGGGATAGCACCCAGGGCAATCGCAAAGTCCCTGAAACACCAACATCCCACAACACTACTCTAACTAGCAGTAAAAGGACTTCAGTATATTTCTTGGATTGAATACATTTCATGTGCCAACGGTCAACACAAAGTTAAAGATTTACAAAATGGATCCTCATTACCTTTTCTTTATCCTCTTTTCACTCAATTTAATCAGTTAAAAGATATTATTTTCTTAAAACACGTCGTAGGGGCTCGGCACGAAGTGTCGAGCTTGTGAAGACAAGCCGAGCCATTTGTAAATAATTATGGAAATTGGGTGTCCCAGGGGATAATAAAGGAGCAGATAGACTGGGTAAAGCCAGAGCCCCTTGACGGATTAAAAGTAATCACGTCCTTTGTAGTTTGCTATCCGGTCTCACTGAAGGAAAAACGCCTGACCTACATTTCTTTTCAATTGATATGGGTGTACCCTCACATTTGGGACCACATCTATTAATGAAACCTTCCAATAATCATCAATCAATATTTGGTAAGAATGATTGATTTTCAAGCCCACAATTTAGTTTGCGATTGCCCTGGGATAGCACCACGTCAAAAAATGGATCATTGGGAGCAAAAAATAGTCAGTAATAAAATAACTGCGGCACAGATAATAAGACTGCATAAATTTCCAATGAAAATCCAACTTCTTTTCACAATTACAACAATGACACCAACCCTAGCTTGAGCTCACATGATTCACCTTGATTTAGTATTAATTCAGGAAATAATTATTTTTAAGAGCAAACACATAGCTTCACAAGATGCGATCTGTGACAAATGCCCGATTACAATGTGTTACATAAAGGATGCGAACAATCCCTCAATAATAATATTTTAACTGGGAAAATATTGAATTTTTCTAAAGCTCAGCTTTTTTCAAACCTTACTCTGCTCACATGAAAGTAGATATTGCATATAAAGAATTCAAATTTGTAGGAGGTAACATGAATTTTATTGAGATTTTCTGGATCATATTCGGTGTAATCACACTGCTATCTGTAGTTGTACCAGTTATTCGCATGAAATATCTACAACAAGCCAGGCTGGCCAAATTTAAGCAGCTCGAAGAAAAACGAAAATCCCGCGTCATCAGTCTCATTCACCGTCAGGAGTCGTTGGCGTTTTTAGGTATCCCGATCTTGAGATATCTAACTGTAGACGAATCAGAAAAAATCTTACGAGCCATCCGTAAAACATACCAAGATGTACCCATTGATATGATTTTGCATACACCGGGTGGGTTATTACTGGCCGCTGAACAAATCGCAAATTCTCTCAAAGCTCACAAAGCCAAAGTGACCGTAATCGTCCCACACTATGCTATGTCAGGTGGGACTCTCATCGCATTAGCAGCCAATGAAGTCATTATAGACAAGAATGGCGTCTTAGGTCCCGTTGATCCCCAGTTAAATAACATGCCAGCTGCTTCTATTCTGAGTGTGGTGAGTAAAAAGGACATCAACGAGATTGACGATGAAACCCTTATCATGGCTGACGTGGGTGAAAAAGCCATACAGCAGGTTAAGGACACCATTATTCGCATCGTTAGCGACAAAATGGATCAGGAAAAAGCGAAGGAATTAGCTGAAAAACTTGCCGCTGGTAATTGGACCCATGACTTTCCAATCCGAGTCGAAGAGGCCAAAAAATTGGGGTTGCCAGTCAACACGGAAGTCCCGGAAGAAGTCTATGATCTTATGGAGCTCTACCCACAATCCACTCAACGACGTCCATCGGTTCAATACTTACCCATGCCCCGCCGAAAAGAGGATGAGTCCTCCTCTGAATAACATCTGGCTAAGACACTACAATAGATCAATTCTAAAGAGATAAATGGACAAAAACAATAAAAATCAATTATTGGAACTTGAAAAACAAGTCAATAATTTAGAATCGTCACCTCTTTTTGAGTTCCGACAAGAACAGGGTTACCAACCAGTATTCGGTGAAGGTGATCCCGATGCAGAAATCATGTTCATCGGTGAAGCACCTGGTGCCCAAGAAGCCCAAACTGGCCGTCCCTTTGTTGGCCGTGCGGGGAAAATGTTGGATTCCTTTTTGGAGTCCGTCGACCTAGATCGAGAGGATGTTTATATCACCAATGTTGTCAAGGATCGCCCACCCAATAACCGAAATCCACGAGCAGACGAAATAAATACATACGCTCCTTTCCTGAAGCAAGAAATTGCAATTATCCAGCCAAAGATCATTGCAACATTGGGCAGGTTTGCGACAGATTTTATTTTTGATCTATATAAGATCCCAGCAAAAGGTCAGAAAATGGGTGCGTTACATGGAAAAATATTTAAAGCAGAAAACAGCTCCGGAGAAATCAATATCCTTCCTCTTTATCACCCAGCCGCGATATTCTATAATCGAAACCTACAAGAGACCATGCTAAAAGACTTTCAAAAATTCAAGAAAATTTTGTAATCGGAAAAGTGTTTTGAGTCAAAGGATGATCCTATGCCAATTAATAGACCTTCAAATGAGAAAATTGCAGAACTATTAGATCAAATTGCACACTATTTAGAAATAAAAAATGCTAATCCCTTTCGGATTGAATCCTACCGCGATGCAGCTGAAACTGTACGAACTTCAGATGAGTCCATTGCTAATTTAGCGGTTGATAAAGGTCAATCAGCTCTGGAGGAGTTACCCGACATTGGGGAAGGCATTAGTAGATTAATCTTATCCTATGTAAAAACCGGTCAATCAGATATGCTTCAGCGATTACAAGGGGAGGTTTCACCTGGAGAGCTCTTTAAACAAGTACCCGGTATCGGAGATGAGCTTGGGGAACGCATAGCAGAGGAACTCGATGTCTCAACTTTGGAAGAGTTGGAGCAGGCGGCACATGATGGGCGTCTTGAAAAATTAGAGGGATTCGGATTACGGAAAGTAGAAAATGTCCGGGTTAGTTTAGCAGGCATGCTGAGCGCAGCAACACAACGTTCAATGCGTTTTACAGGATCGGAGAAACCAAAGCAAGAACAACCCAGTATTGCTACTTTGTTAAAAGTTGATCAGGAATATCGAACGAAAGCAAAAGCTGGTGAGCTTCACAAGATTGCACCCAAGCGTTTTAATCCTGAAGGGAAGGCATGGCTGTCAATTTTGAACACGGAACGAGATGGCTGGAAATTTACGGCACTCTACTCCAATACGGCCCGGGCTCACGAATTAGACAAAACCGATGATTGGGTGGTCATATATTATGAACGTGATGGGGAAGAGAATCAAGCCACTGTTGTGACTGAAACTAGCGGCCCTTTAGAGGGGAAGCGTGTCGTTCGGGGCCGTGAGACGGAATGTCTTGAATATTATCAAAATCAAGAAGAATAGAAATTAAGGAACAGCGCATTTTACTGGTATAATTAGTAAAAATAAATAACGCCTTATCCTATCTATTGACAAAAGCTATAAACTTGATACACTTTAACTAGAGTGAAACCAATTTCTGAAAGGATTTTTAGATGGCGTATTCATTTACAAACTCAAAAGGCAAAACCTATTTCTTACACCGCAAAGAACGCTCATCTGCATCCGGCAAAACGTGGGATTTCTTCTTTTTTGCTGGGGATTTACGTCCAGAATTTGCAGTTGATGAAGTACCCGAGGGAAAACACGTTGTTGAAATGGCATCGGGCTTACCCGTTCTGAAGAAAAAAGAATGAACCTTTTCTAAAGGCAGTTCTTTATCAACAAGCGTGAGAAATTCCTGATATCATAAAATTT
>NZ_JAWOBT010000053.1:0-11036 GCF_046484155.1 Alkalibacterium sp. | reverse complement strand
ATAGCAAACGGTACCAAAAACAAGTTCGACCGGTTTGCTAATAACTAAATATGACTCTTGACAGCAAAGGGAAGTAAGCATGAGGATGTGATCCTCATGCTTACTTTTTTCAACTTTATAAAGTAGCAACTGATCCGGTCGGATCAGTTGCCTCAACCTTCTTTGCACGTTGGTAGGACCATGCTCGCTTTCAGGGCCGAGCATGACCAAGACAAAGTATAGGGCGGGTGCCTAGTTTGATTAATTTTGGTTGTAAAGTGCCCACTCGGTCATTTCATATACTGAGTAACTAGTATGGTCTTTTTAAGCAACCACTCGATGAAGGACATCTCGCGAGTGTGCAGTAGCAGCATCAATGAGTGCCTACTCAGCACCTGGTTGTTTGCGAGTGGGTCTCAAGGGAGCTCGTTAGCGACCAGTCAACGCATGATGGTTATGGAGTAGTAAGTATAGAGCCCTTCGAATACCCACCCGTTAGTCACTAACTTTTGAGTGGTCATTAGAGAGCGACATAAGCGTTCACCCAGTGTTGGTCTGACAATGAGTGGTCGCTTGAAGTCGACTTAAGTCCCGACTTGAAAATATCAATTCGTTCAGTGGCTACCAAACATTTCAAAAGTGCCCGCTGAAGATTTAAATATTCGTCAGTAGCCACTTATTTTCAATGAAAAGTATCTTCGAAGGGAAAATGGGCGGTTATTTTAGACAACGTGATAGCTTCTACGATCGTTGCCTTTTGGATAAGCGTACCGGAAATCCCCATAATTAGTGCGTCGCGACCAGATACGGTAACGATGAACTAGTTATTGGAGACCTATCAGGCGCAATATGCTGCTCATGTGCTGACTAATTTTTTTAAAGCCACTCAAAATAATCTAGTGTCAAAAAAACTACCCTGGAGAGATTCAAAATCTCTCCAGGGTAGTTTTTTACAGCGCAATTCAGAAATTAGTACTGTAAAACAGGTTCTTTCAGCATTAATTGCATGTCGTAATGTCCAATGGCGTAATCGTAGTAAAGCTCAGACGTTGTTTCAAAACCGAATCTCTCATAAAAATCTTTAAGATAAGCTTCAGCTTGAATAGACACATCACTGTTTGGATGATGACATTTTACGTAATCAAGGGCTACTTTGATCAATTCTTTACCATGACCTTCATTTCTAAATTCTCCAGGGACCAAAACGCGTCCGATTTTTATTTTATGATTTTCTTTGTAAATCCGTGCGTAAGCTTTAATCGAATTTTTTTGTCTTTTTACAAGATGAATGGCTTTTAAGTCGATATCATCCACTTCTTGATAGGCACAGCCTTGTTCAACGACAAAAATTTTCGTACGTTCTTTTATTATTTGATGAAAATCGTGTGCATCTAATTCTTGAAAGTGTTTAAACTGCCACATAACCGAGTGTCAATCTCCTTTATAAATCATATTAGGGTCTATCAATTTGCATGATTTGAGACCCACAACCACAGTATACATAAAAAAAATAATATAACAACCATGAAAATAGGAGTCCTTATATTGAATAGAGAAAATGATAGCTGGGAAAGCTCAAGAGAGCCAATTCTGGTGTAAATACCGGTTTATATTTGAATTATCAACATTTTTCACAATGTTTTTCAATGAAAGCCCTTACTCGCTTGAAAATTCAGTATTTAAGCGTATGATTGTATATAGACTAAAGAAAGGAAGTGTGAAAATGAAAAATAAAGTATTGTTTATAATTGTATTAAACCATATTGATCTATTGGATGATTTATTAATGAGTTTTAATGACGAAGTTGGACAAGCTGCAACAGTCATAGATTCTGTTGGAATGGCAGAGCATTTATCTCAGCTTAGTGAAGCGAGAATATTCTCAACCATCAAGCCTTTATTTATATCTAGCCACACGGAAAATAAAACGATTTATAGTGTGATCCCTGAAGAAGACCTGGATTTGGCTCGCCAAACCGTCAGAAAAGTATTAAAAGACATCGGTGAACCGAACACAGGAATTATGTTTGCTGTACCCGTATTATTTCAAGAAGGTATTAGAGAGTAAGAAATTTTTTAGTAGTGTTTAAATAAAGAAAAGAAGGTTAAAAAGTTGGAAATATCAATTATTTTATATATTGCTATTATGCTCATAGTGGGTTTAGTTTTTGGACAATTAGCAACTCTTGTTAAAATGCCTAATGTTACAGGATATTTAATAGGCGGGTTGCTGTTTGGACCCTCATTTTTAAATGGTCTTACGCCAGAAGTATTGGAACACTTTGAACTTGTCTCAGAAGTTACTTTGGGATTCATTGCGTTTACCGTGGGGTTATCATTCAAGCGAAGTTATTTTAAAAGGGTAGGCTTTACACCGATAGTAATCGCGGCTTGTGAAGCAATCTTAGCAGCAGTCTTTGTGACAACAGCTCTGTTACTTATAGGCGTGGAATTACCTTTTGCATTAGTTCTGGGATCTATAGCAGCAGCAACAGCACCGGCGGCCACCATAATGGTGATCAAAGAATATAAAGCAAAAGGTCCGGTAACCGAAACCTTACTGAGCGTCGTCGCATTGGATGACGCCTTTGCGCTAATATTATTTGGTTTCGCTGCAACAATTGCTCAATCGCTATTAGAGGTTCAGGGCGAGATCTCCTTGTTCTTAACCGCGCTCAGTCCATTCCTGGATATATTTTATTCTGTAGTAGTGGGTGTGGTATTGGGATTCCTGATGAAATGGCCGTTAAAGTTTTTCCGAACAAGTGGTAATCGCCTAGCCATTCTAATTATATTTGTGTTTTCAGCAGCCGGATTATCTTTATCATTTGGCATTTCTGAATTGTTAACGACTATGATCATGGGAGCTACATTGACGAATATCTCTCCATCTTCATCCTCAATGAATGAATTGTCCGATCGTATAACTGCGCCAATATATCTCATGTTTTTTGTCATTGCCGGAGCGCAGTTAAACTTAGCCGTTGTTCCTTCTGTCGGTTTAATTGGGATAGTTTATATTACGGTGAGAGTTATCGGTAAAATTTCTGGTGTGTATATTGGAGCTAAGCTAACACATGCTCCTGAAACAGTTGCTAATTATTTAGGCGCAACACTTATCCCACAAGGCGGAGTTGCGATCGGGTTGATAGCTGTCGCACAAACGATCGTACCCATGTACGGTCCTCAGATAAGAGCTGTGGTGCTGAGTGCTACTCTGATTTACGGACTGATCGGACCAATTGCTACTAAAATAGCGTTGACTAGAGCGAGAGAAATATCTCCAGAGAATGAGTGAGCTTCCATTATATGTTTTGTAGCTCCTCATTTTGCTGATAGTCATTATTGAACCACTCATGACTAAAGTCAGGAGTGTTCTCGGCTGTTTTATAAAAAGTCATCAGGTCAGCTGATAATAATAGAAACTAATAGATACAAATAAACAGCATCTTTTATTTTAGATTAGAAACTATTCTTAATTAAAATAAAAGATGCTGTTTTTCGTTTCACAGCTCATAAAGAGAGCTGTGGAACGTTTTTTATTGCCCAGATCTTACCGTATAAGAACTAGGGTGGCAGGAAACCCATCACCAAGATAGGGCTCACGTTTTTCCTGATTCGAGAATCATTCCGGCATGTTATTTTAGCGAATAGTACAATTCAGGTTGCAGCACACCAGCTGTTATTAAATACTTGAAATAAATCGCGTTATTGGTCATAATTAAATTTAAGGGAATAGGAAAGCGCTTTAACGGTGTGTCGGTGTTAAATGTTTAATGGTCATCATATAAGAAAGAAGGGATATAATATGGAACTTGTAGTTATCGTCTTGAATAAAACTGACTTGTTGAATGAGATCTTAACCTTGTTTATGCGTTATGAGATCAAAGGAGCAACAGTCCTTGATAGTAGCGGGATGGGGCATCTTATTTCTAATCAGTTTCCGATGTTTTCAATGTTCGCGGAACTTGGCGAAGAACGCGAATCAAATAGCAAGACCATCTTCACAGTCGTTAAAGATGAAGCAGAACGAAATGAAGTTCTTTCGATTGCTGAAAGTGTGTGTGGCGATTTAGAAAAACCAGATAATGCCATCTTTTTCAGTGTGCCTGTAAACTTTACAAAAGGAATCGAATTCTAATTATAGAGAAAATATGGAAAAAGGAAGGTTATAAATATGTCATATACTTTATATATTGCAATTATTCTGGTTGCAGGAATGGGAGGAGGCAAGCTAGCAAAAAAACTGAAAGTGCCAACGGTCACGGGTTACATATTAACAGGATTGATACTAGGCCCGAGTTTTTTTAACTTCATAACCTCAGAGGTCCAGCATAATTTAGAATTTGCTAATGAACTGGCACTGAGCATGCTGGCCGTGTCAGTAGGAATGGAACTTCATTACCGTGTATTTAAAGCTTTTGGGAAGAATCTAATTAAGATGTCTTTAGGAAATACATTTTTTACAGCTATTATCGTTTCCCTTGTAACATGGCTTCTTGGTATGCCGATCCAATATGCATTGATTTTAGGTCCGCTCGCGATGTCTGTATCACCTTCTGGGGTGGTATCTATAATCAAAGAAACTAAAGCGGAAGGTGAAATGACTCAGAATCTGCTGGGACTCGTAGCATTTGATAATCTGATCACTATTTTGACCTTCGGTGTAATGGTATCATTTGTTCAGTCTATGGTAAATGATACAGCGGCTTCGATCGTCATGCTCGTCGGTTCGGTTGTTTTAGATATTTTATTTGCAGCTTTAGTTGGAATAATTGGGGGAGTATTTGTCTCTTACTTTATAAGAAAAGAGATCAGCAATGACAAGCTATTGGTTTTATTATTAGCGGCCCTGCTCTTTAATTCGGGTATTGCAGCTTACTTCGATTTATCGCCGATTTTAACTGATATGATTGCTGGGGTTACGATTACTAACCTGACAAACAGGAAAATACTTATTGCGACACTCCTTAATCGTATCGAACTGCCTATATTCATCATTTTTCTGACCTTAGCGGGTGCACACTTGGATATTGCCATTTTAGGTCAGGTCGGACTGATTGGTGTGGGTTATATAGTGGCTCGTTCATTTGGTAAATATGCAGGCATTTTCATCTTTTCTCGCTTCACAACAGTCAGTAAAAAAGTGCAATACAATTTAGGGTTTGGTCTGTTTCCGCAAGCAGGCGTAGCGATAGGGTTGGCAACGATTGCTGAACGGAGCCTTCCGAATGTCTCGGGAGCAATCACCGGTGTTGTCTTGACCGGTGTCGTTTTCTTTGAAATATTTGGTCCGCTGCTCTTAGGTAAAGCGCTGAACAGAGTAGGCGAAACGCAAGAGTAAGTAAAAATAATGAACATCAGAGCACACTGCCATCCAGTGTGTTCTTCTATATTAGTGACGCTCCAGTTTTTCTTTTCGAGGGTTCTGCAACAGAGGGATGAGAGGGGAATTAAAATGCTGGAATCGGAAACTTGCAGGATCAGCTAGCCAGTAATGAAGGAACGGTCTGAAAATCAAAAGAGGAACCTGTAGTAGAAATTGCAGTTGAGGATAGGGAAGAAATCATCAGCAAATTATTTGAAATTCATTCTTTCGGATCACCTTCCCGAGTTTATTTTCAGCTGCTCTTCATAAGGGGATTAATTGCTACTATTGTCGTACTTAGGATTATGATTTTTAAAATGGTGAAGCAAAGCGTCGACATGATTATGAGATAGCATCATCGCCGGGTCTGATTGGCATGGATATCATAATAGTTATGGTGAACCTGAAGCGGATAATGAGGCCTATCAATGAAAAAACTTAAAAAGACAGAGATAGTGAAGCATTCAGTAAGTGAATTTCGAGTAGGCCTGTCTTTTGTTTTTATTCTACTGTGATATGGGATCTTTTATCTCGATTATACCGTTGTTTTTCACCAGCCGCTGACTAGTGTCAGGTGTTTTTTATGTAATGAGAAAATCGCTTCTAACCATTGTATTTACTAGCTGTTTAGTATAAAGTGAAGAGAGTGTTTTTGTGAAACATTCAAGTGTTTCACGACTGAATAGAGAAAGGATTTTTGACGAATGACTCCAGAAGAATTTCAGTCCGAACTTAAAAAAAGAGACATTCCGATCACAGAAGCCAAGATGCGTCAGTTTGAACGTTATTTGGAACTGCTGCAGGAATGGAACGAAAAGATGAATTTAACTGCGATTACGCAACGTGAAGAAGCTTACTTGAAACATTTTTATGATTCATTGACTGCAGGGTTGTATGTCGATTTTAGTCAAGGGGTCCACAGTCTATGCGATGTAGGCTCAGGTGCTGGTTTTCCCAGTATCCCCCTTAAAATCATTTACCCTGAATTACAGATCACGATCGTCGATTCACTTAAAAAACGCATCACATTTCTTGAGGAAATAGTTGAGGAATTGGGTCTGAGTGACGTCTCTCTGTATCACGACCGTGCAGAGACGTTTGGTCAAAACAAACGGTTCAGAGCCTCTTTCGATTTCGTTACGGCCAGAGCAGTGGCACGTATGAGTGTTTTAGCTGAATTGTGCCTACCATTACTAAAAAAAGAGGGCACGTTTATTGCAATGAAAGCGACGCATGCGCCTGAAGAGTTGGATGAAGCCGTAGCCGCGATCGGATTACTTGGCGGAAAAGTGAGAGAAACCCATTCGTTTGAGTTACCGGAAGATGCGGGTGAACGCACGATCATCCTGATAGATAAGAAAACAGAAACACCGAATAAATATCCAAGACGACCAGGGACTCCCAACAAGAGCCCATTAGCATAAACGAATAGAGCAGAAAGTTTGGAGGAAGAACATGGGACAGATTATAGCTGTTGCAAACCAAAAAGGTGGCGTAGGAAAAACAACGACTACGGTCAACCTTGGTGCTTCTTTAGCCTATAACGGAAAAAAGGTATTGTTGATCGATATGGATGCTCAAGGCAATGCAACCAGTGGGTTAGGCATTAAAAAAGGCGAAGTAGATAGAGATATTTATGATGTTTTAATTAACGAAGAACCGCTTAAAGATGTTGTGTTGTCATCAAGTCGAGATAATTTGAGCATTGTCCCCGCTACGATACAACTAGCTGGGGCAGAAGTAGAGTTGACTAGTTTGATGGCGAGAGAAACACGGCTGAAAAGAGCTGTAGAGACAGTGAAAGATGATTACGATTATATTTTGATCGATTGCCCACCATCTCTTGGTCATTTAACAATCAACGCGTTCACAGCGAGTGACTCTGTCCTGATCCCCGTGCAGTGCGAATATTATGCATTAGAGGGATTAAGCCAGCTGCTTAATACGGTCCGCTTGGTACAGAAACATTTCAACAAAGAGTTGAAAGTGGAAGGCGTGCTCTTGACCATGCTGGATGCCCGTACAAATCTTGGATTCGAAGTGGTGAATGAAGTAAAAAAATATTTCCGGGAAAAAGTCTATGCAACAATTATTCCACGTAATGTACGATTGTCGGAAGCGCCTAGTTATGGTTTGTCAATTATTGACTATGACATTAGATCCAAAGGTGCAGAAGTCTATCAAGAATTAGCGAAGGAAGTGATGGATAGTGGTGAATAAGAAAAAAGGACTAGGCCGTGGCATTGATGCCTTATTTGATGTGCCTAATTTTGATGAAGAGGTCGATCGCAATGATGAACGCGTACAACTTATTGATTTAGCTGAAATCCGTCCCAATCCATATCAGCCCAGACGTCATTTCGATGAAGATGCGCTGAATGAACTGGCTGCTTCTATCAATATTTCTGGGGTGCTCCAACCGATCATCTTACGTCAGTCATCTGTTAAAGGCTATGAAATCATAGCTGGAGAAAGACGGTTCAGAGCATCCAAGATTGCCGGCAAGGATAAAATACCAGCCATCATTAGAGAACTGAATGAAGAAGTCATGATGCAGGTGGCTATTTTAGAAAACCTGCAGCGTGAAGACTTAACGTCTCTTGAAGAAGCAGAAGCATATAATATGATGATGGATAAATTATCGATGACACAGGAAATGGTAGCTGAAAAGTTAGGTAAGAGTCGCTCGTATATTGCCAATCATTTGCGTTTACTGTCACTACCAGAAGAAGTGAAGCAGCTGGTCCAGGAAGGGCAGCTCTCTAATGGCCAAGCACGCACGCTGCTTGGACTGAAAGATAAATCCAAAATCAAAAAACTTGCCAAACGCGCAGTCAAAGAAAAATTAACGGTGAGACAGCTGGAACACTTGGTTTCAGAAGCGAATCAACACCCTAAAGATAAACCTGAAAAGCCACAGGTGGCAGAGAAATCTGTGTATATTCGCAAATCAGAAGAGTTATTGACTGATAAGTTTGGAACGAGTGTGGCGATTCGCGAAAAAGGAGAGCAAGGGAAGATAGAAATCGAATACGTGTCTCCTGATGACCTGAATCGTATCTTAGAAGAATTGAATATTGATTTAAACTAAAGAACCAAGGAGGCTAAATGAGATGGAAAAATCCTATGATTTACACGATGTCGTCGAAATGAAGAAGCCGCATCCTTGTGGAACGAATCGCTGGGAGATCATTCGCATGGGGGCTGATATTCGTATCAAATGTACGGGATGTGACCATTTAGTCATGATGCCTCGTCGAGAATTCGATAGAAAACTGAAAAAAGTCTTGAAAGACTAATTATTTTAAAGAAAGTGAAAGGTGAACATATATATGCCTTTAACAGCAGGAATTGTTGGGTTACCCAACGTAGGAAAATCAACACTATTTAATGCCATCACGAAAGCAGGAGCAGAGGCTGCGAACTATCCTTTTGCCACGATCGATCCGAATGTCGGGATCGTGGAAGTTCCCGATAAGCGCTTGAACCGCTTAGCGGAACTCGCGAACCCGAAAAAAGTCATACCGACTACATTTGAATTCATCGATATTGCGGGAATTGTCAAAGGAGCAAGTAAGGGTGAAGGATTAGGAAATAAATTTTTAGCAAATATCCGTGAAGTGGATGCGATTTGTCACGTCGTGCGTTGTTTTGAAGATGAAAACATCACACATGTATCAGGTCGAGTCGATCCGGCAGAAGATATTGAAACCATCAATTTAGAATTAGCCTTAGCCGACTTGGATGCCGTTGATAAACGTTATGAAAAGGTGAAAAAACAAGCAAGAACCAAGGATAAAGATGCGGTTGAGATGTTGGCCGTTTTAGAAAAAATCAAACCTGTGCTTGAAGAGGGAAAACCCGTGCGCATCCTTTCATTTACAGATGATGAATTACCGCTACTGCGTTCACTCTTCTTGCTGACAAGTAAACCGGTTCTTTATGTGGCTAACGTTGCCGAAGAAGAAATCGCTGATCCTGAAAGCAACAAGCACCTGCAGACCGTCCGCGATATTGCGGCAGAAGAAGGGGCTGAAGTGGTCGCTATTTCAGCAGCCATCGAAGAAGAAATTGCTATACTGGATGATGAAGAAAAAGAGATGTTCCTGGATGATTTAGGTGTAACTGAACCGGGGTTAAACAAACTGATTCGCACATCTTATGACTTGTTAGGTCTAGCCACTTTCTTTACTGTCGGACCTCAAGAAGTCCGCGCATGGACCTTTAAAAAAGGGATGAAAGCTCCACAGACAGCCGGTGTCATTCATAGTGATTTCGAGCGTGGCTTTATTCGTGCTGAAACCATTTCCTATGAAGACTATGACCGTCTGGGGAGTGAAAAAGCTGCTCGTGAAGCTGGAAAATTCAGATCAGAAGGAAAAGACTACGTCGTGCAAGATGGCGATGTTATTCTATTCCGTTTCAACGTTTAGAAAAAGGAGAGTATGTTAAGTATGTCTAAAAATAAAAACGTCATTGAACAAGACGATCAGTATGATTACGTTGAAAAAGAAAAAGAAAATGCGACTTTATTTGATCAGCTGACGAATAAGAATCAAGAATACATGATTAAATTGAATCGTCAACTTGACGATGCCAACATGTCTGGTGAACGTAAGACAGTGATCCTGAACGATATGCTGAAAAACATTGTTGCTGAACAAGCGAATCATGTAACAGCGAGAACACTTTACGGGACAGCCACAGATCAGGCCCGTTTTCTCATTGAAGGGAAAAAAGGGGTTATAGAGCAACCCGTAGAACGTTCAGAATCGTGGAAGATCTATCTTGATGGGGCCCTGCTATTAGGTGGAATGTTCGCCATTATAACCGGGATTTCATACCTTACGGGTAATGAAGAAGCCGGTTTAGGTTTTGTTACTCTGCTGCTTAACTTTATTTTAGGTGGCTTTGCCGTTATGATAATCACCAAATATGCACCGAAACCTGGTGTTAAAGGTGGCTTCTTGAAATATATCCTAGCGACAACCTCAACGATGGTTATATGGATAATGCTGATGGCCTTTGGCACGGCGCTGATTCCACCGGCTATTAATCCGGTTATTCCAGGTCCGTATACTTTGGCGATAGGGCTACTCGCTTTCTTAGCAAAATGGTATCTGAAGAAAAGACTGGATATCAAGGGAACGTTGATTTAAAAGGAACGTCAATTTAAATAGATAAAAACACCTTTATCCACGGATAAAGGTGTTTTTATCTAATTTGATTATTGAAAAGCTGTTTAAGTGCCCGCTCATTCAGGTGATTTTACAGATGTGATTGCTTTACATACGCCTTTACATATTCAATGAACAAAAGAGAAGTGACCCGGCAGGCCAGCTACGTCGGAGTCGAATTGAGCGAGAGCTGTCTCTTCTGATACAAATATCTTGAGCAGTGAATATGTTTTGAGTAGTAATTAAAGGTCACTGTGTCAACCCTTATTGGATACATAGCTATTAACTAATCCCTTTATATTTTAAATTTTTCCGTTTAATATTCGCAATTACCCCTACCATTATGATACAATGATAAGGGATAAATTAGAAAGTTCTCATATATAAAATGGAGGAATTCAGATGACAAAGAACACAACAACAGAACTGATACAAGAAGTTGTCGATTATCTAGTCGAAACAGATACATCCGATTTATCAAGCTGGGGAGAAAACCGTAGCGACTGGTTGAA
>NZ_JAWOBT010000026.1:0-6763 GCF_046484155.1 Alkalibacterium sp. | reverse complement strand
GATCATCGCCATAGCTGCTTTTTTCATCACCTCACTGGGTTTCGTCAAACTGTCATCCTTGATCGCTTCTTCGACAGCCGTTACCCCTCGTGACATATTAGAGCCATGGTCCCCATCGCCGATCGCCTGGTCGAGATCACTTAAATATTGTTTCTGCTCTTGAATCCTTTTACCGAATTCAAGTAACCATTGTCTTGTTTCGTCAGTTGTTAATGTCATTCCCTTTCATTCCTTCCTATCCCCAGCTGGCTGTATTTACTTCTTCATTCAATGCAGATATTTCACTTGTTCCACTAAACTCGATCATCGTCAACGATACTCCCGCCATATCGAGAGACGTCATATAGTTCCCTACTTTCGTATAGGCAATCTGCATGTCTGATGCATCGAGTTCTTTTTTGACATCATTCAAAAAGATATATTGCTCCATCAACGGTGTAGCTCCTAAGCCATTGACTAAAATCCCATACTGTCCATCCTCTTTAAAAGTGAAGGACTGGGACAATTTATCCACCAGTTCTTTCGCGATCTCCTGAGAGGTTTTTAATTTTTCTCTCAAGTATCCAGGTTCTCCGTGGATGCCTACACCATACTCCAGTTCATCAGCGCTCAGGTCGAAACCCGGTTTGCCCACTTCCGGAACAGTGGCAGCCGTCAAAGCGACCCCGATTGTTTTGATCCTTCCGACCAGCTCATCTCCAAGCTCTTTTAATTCCTGTAAAGTTTTTCCTTGTCGCGCATAAGCTCCAAGGATCTTATGAACAAAAATGGTCCCGGCGACGCCTCTTTTTCCTGCAGTATAAGTACTGTCTTCAACCGCGATATCGTCATCTACCAGCACCGTTTCCACTGCTATGTCTTCCATTTCAGCCAGTTCTTTTGCCATGTCAAAGTTCATGACGTCACCGGTATAATTTTTCACGACCAGAAGGACGCCCTGTCCGTTGTCGCTCGCTTTGATCCCTTCTAGTATTTGATCTGGTGTCGGGGAGGTAAATACTTCGCCGCAAACCGCTGCAGAAAGCATGCCTTCCCCGATGAAGCCTGCATGAGCAGGTTCATGGCCACTGCCGCCACCACTGACGAGTCCGACCTGGTTTTCAATGTCTCTACTCACGATCACACGATAGTCTTCAAGTTTTTTCACCAGTTCTTGATGAGCAAAACAGAACCCGTCGATCATTTCATCGACCACTCTACTCGAATCATTTATAATTTTTTTCAATTTTGCTTCCTCCCTGTCTTCTCTAGTCGATTTGATTGTTCGCTCACGATCGCTGTTTCCTATTCCAAACGAAACCTTTTCGACCTGTCGATTTGTCATATCAAGGAAAAAAGTGACACTAGACGATAGGAACGTCATCCTATGCATAGCATCACTCCCAACTTGATTTATTTGGTTCTTTTCAGGTAAGCTTTTGCGTATACATCAACTGCTCGGATGGCTTCCACTACATCTTCAGGCGTGACAGTGAATGGCATATTACTCATCGTTTCGCCTTCTTTTGTTGCGGCTTTCCCTACTGCCAGCAATTCTTCATATGATTTATCTTCTAGGTGCATCTGTTCTAATGTGACAGGCAGATCCAGGGCTACATACATCTCGAGGTAGCGATCGATTTCGTTGATCGTTTTATTTTCAAGTACAAGTTGAGTCAACGTACCATAGGCTACTTTTTCACCATGGGACAGATGATGAATCTCTCCGTCAACAGCAGTAAAGCCATTATGGATAGCATGTGCTGCAGCAAGGCCAGAATCTTCAAAACCTAAACCTGAAAGTAAAGTATTTGCCTCAACAATTGCTTCAAGTGCCGGTGTCACTACCTTATGTTTATTGGATTCATAGGCTAAAATTCCATAATCAAATAATACTTCCTCACATTTCTCCGCAATCGCAAAACCTGCGATCGTTGCTTTACCACCACTCATGGTATTCCCGTTTTTCTGTTTCACAGCACGGGCTTCAACCAGGGTAGCCATGGCATCAGAAATACCTGAAGCTAACATACGCGCCGGGGCTCCAGCGATGATTTTAGTATCCATCAAGACCAAATCCGGATTTTTTTTATAGAATAAGTACTGTTCAAAAGCCCCGTCTTCCGTATAAACTACTGATAAACCTGATGTCGGTGCATCCGTTGAAGCAAGCGTTGGAAAGACAACGACAGGGACCTTCATGTTATCTGCGACGGCTTTGGCGGTATCCAGCGCTTTGCCCGCACCCATACCCAAGACAAAATCAACAGCTTTTTCTTTGGCAATTTCACTGATACGATTAATTTCTTTCATGGAACATTCACCATTAAAGGTCACTTTGGTTATTGTAAAGGTATCTGATAAATTCTCGATCAATTTATTGGCGGCAAGGTCCTGCACAAAATCATCGGCTAGGACGATAACTTGTTTACCGAAGTGTTCCATATACTGACCGGCATGGTGCATTAAATCTTTCCCTTGAATGTAACGACTTGGACTGACAAATATTTTATCCATTCTAAAACCTCCTAAAGATTTTCCCTTTCATATAATATGAAATATGGAAGGATTAAGTTCATTATAATATGAAAGCGCTTAAAACGAAACGGACAATTTCACTAATCTGTCAAAAATGCTGTTATTAGACACTCGTTAATTAATATTTTATAGTCTATACTATAAAAGGGGGATTTGAATGGACCAATCACTGATCACCAAAAGAATTATTGCAAATGCGTTTAAGTTATTGATGCAAAAGGAGTCCTTTATTAAAATTTCTGTCAGTGACATCATGAAAAATGCTGATATGAGAAGACAGACATTCTATTATCACTTTCAAGATAAATATGAGTTATTAGAATGGATTTTTAAAACGGAAAGTAAAGAAAACATCAGCGATTTGATCGGATATGAGCGCTGGGACATAATTTTGAAGCAGATATTTGTTTATTTTGACAGAGAACAAAAATTTTATAAAAATGCACTTGCTGTTTCTGAACAGAATCAATTCATAGAATATTTATATTCCAACTTGAAATCATTATTCTCAAGAGCACTTTCTGATATCCATCATCCTACAGAGGTAACATTCAATGAAAATAACAATCTTATTTCCAGTTTTTTAAGTCATGGTTTAGTAGGAGTCATTAAAGACTGGATTCAATCTGGATGTCAGATTCCACCCGAAGAAATGGCAGAATATATGTCCAGAGATTTATTAAATAAGATGCATGATAAGGAGTGATTGAAGTGAAATATATTCAAAACAACCCAAAAAACAGCGTAGAGGCAATGCTGCAAGGATATTTTTTCGAACGTAAACACTTGATTGATTATGACTCAAAGCATAAAATCATTTATAGACAAAAAGAAAATCAAGTGGCACTAATTAGCGGTGGAGGGAGCGGACATGAACCTGCTCACTTTGGTTATGTAGGAGAAGGAATGTTAACAGCGAGTGTAAATGGCGACTTATTTGTCCCCCCTTCTGCTGATGCTGTGTTAGCAGCGATCAAAAAAACAGATGCTGGAAAAGGCGTCCTTTTAATAGTGAAAAACTATGCCAGCGATATTGCTGTTTTCTCTCAAGCAAAAAAAGACGCCGAGCAAATGGGTCATATCGTAGAAATGATCATCGTGACGGATGACCACTCTATCGAAAATGATGTATCCTATAAAAAAAGACACCGCGGCGTTGCCGGTACTATTTTAGTACATAAAATATTGGGAGCTTATGCGCAACAAGGAATGGAACTTACAGAATTAACAATTCTCGGTAATAATATAATTGAAAATCTCTATACGTTAGGTGTGGCTTTGACTCCAGCTAGATTGCCTGGAAACCAAACACCCTCTTATATGCTTAATGACGATGAAGTCTATTTTGGCGTAGGGATCCACGGCGAAAAAGGTTATCGGAAAGAACCCTATATTTCTTCGGAACAGTTAGCAATTGAACTGATAAATAAGCTCAGACGACTTAACAATTGGGCTCCTCATGAAAAATATGCACTATTAGTCAACGGGCTTGGCTCTACTCCATTAATGGAACAATATATATTTGCAAATGACTTGAGACGTTTATTCAACATGGAGCATCTTGATATACCTTTTGTAAAAGTCGGTACTCACTTGACCTCCTATAACATGCATGGCATATCATTGACATTATTAAAAATCGTTGATCAGCAATGGGTCGAAGCCCTTCAGCAACCGACCGATGCTTCACACTGGTAAAACGCTATTTATATCGATAACCCGCCAGATCTGCATGTGGAAAATCCTATAATAAAATGAATCGAATGATATTTAAGAACCATTACTAGCAAACACCCAAGAGAGTGACACAAATGATACAAATCCATTAAAGTCAGACTTGAAATCTGACTTTAATGGATTCTTTTTTATAAAAAAATAATGTGAGATTTAAGAACTGGTTAAGAAAACCATGCTAAGGGGAACTAGTGAGACGTGGAATCCGTTCGACCCATACCCACCTGACAGATGATTGGCTTCCTCGTCTGAGCCGAAAGATTACATGATCAGAAGTTATTTTTCTCTAAAATTACACCGTTACTTATTTTTATCATTCATTTTCTTCGGTTTGAATTTAAATGAACGTGTCGCTTTTACCGCAGCTTGCCAGCCTGCATAAAGGTCTTCACGTTTTTCTTCCGACATCTGGGGTTCAAAGGTAGCTGATTTTTCCCATTTCGCTTTGATTTCGTCTAAGTCTTTAAAGAAGCCAGTGGCTAAACCTGCCAGATAGATGGATCCCAAGGCTGTTGTTTCCATGATTTTAGAGCGTTCGATGGTGACGTTCAAGATATCCGATTGGAACTGCATCAAAAAATCATTCATGCTGGCTCCACCATCCACCCGCATCGTTTCGGTCTTGAGTCCGGCATCTTCATTCATCGCATCGACAACGTCACGTGTCTGATAGGCCAGCGATTCCAATGTTGCCCGAATGAAGTGCTCTTTTTCTGTACCCCGAGTCAGGCCAAACACGGCCCCTCTGGCATCCTGATCCCAGTGCGGTGCGCCTAAGCCGGTAAATGCCGGCACCACATAGACGCCGTCCGTCGTTTTTACACGGGTCGAAAACTCTTCTGTTTTGGAAGCCTTTCTAAACATACGCAAGCCATCTCTCAGCCACTGAATGGCCGATCCCGCAACAAAAATCGCTCCCTCTAGTGCATAGTACACTTCGCCATCAAGGCCATACGCCAGAGTCGTCAATAACCCATTTTCTGACTGGATCGGTTCTTTGCCGGTATTCATGATGATGAATGCACCGGTGCCGTAAGTATTTTTAACCATTCCTTTTTCAAAAGCGGTCTGACCAAAGAGGGCGGCCTGCTGATCGCCGGCAATTCCGGCAATCCGCACGCTAACTCCCTTGAATATGGCATCCATGGTCTCACCAAATATCCCGGATGACTGACGGACCTCGGGCAGCATAATTTCAGGTATATCAAGCAATTCCAAGATATCCTGATCCCATTTCAAATCGTAAATATTATAAAGCATGGTCCGGCTGGCATTAGAATAGTCCGTGGCATGCACCTCGCCACCTGTCAATTTCCAGAGTAACCAGGTATCGATCGTTCCGAATAAAAGCTCACCCTTTTCGGCCCGTTCTCTCGCCCCTTCCACTCTATCTAAGATCCATTTAATTTTAGTTGCCGAGAAATAGGAATCTATGATCAGCCCCGTTTTACTGTGAATCATCTCTTTATGGCCGTCTTGCATCAGCTGGTTTGCTATCTTTGAAGTCTGTTTGGATTGCCAGACGACGGCTTGGTAGATAGGCTCGCCTGTTTCCTTGTCCCAAATAACCGTTGTTTCCCGTTGATTCGTGATGCCTATGCTATCCAGCTCGTCTGCTTCTATTTCTGCTTCGATCATAACGCTGGCTACGACTTGAAGCGTCTTTAAATAAATTTCATTGGCATCATGCTCGACCCACCCTGGTTCAGGATAATATTGATTGATCTCTTTTTGAGCTTTCCACCGCGGTTCACCGTCTTTATCGAAAATAATTGCTCGGGTAATGCTTGTACCCTGGTCTATCGCCATGATGTAATCAGCCATGTATGTATTCTCCCCTTTATCTTGTTTTGAAAAGGCTTACCGTCACTGATCAGTATACCATTTCAGAAATCATTTCATCCAATTAAAAGCATGTGAGTTGGCGAACAGGCTTACTTTTTCAAGTAGCTATTTTTGCTCGAAAAAGAGTATCTACTCATTGATTTAACTAAGAGATGTTTAATCTGTCCTGGCCAGATTAGTCAACATTTGATATTTTCAAAAGAATATTCATGCTTCTGTATGTATCAAGGGTGGTGTAATTTGAGTCTGGTGCCGTCGTTGTAGAATGAACTTTATTTATAGTGGGGATAGCTTTAGTTCGGTGTTCATCATGATGAATCGACTTAATTTAGCAGACACTTGAATGAAGTTCAGCATGATAGTCCTTCTTGAACTTCAGCTATCGCCTCGTTAGGTTCAGTCTACACACACGTCAACTGGCTGAACTTTGTATAGCTTCCGAATGGTTGCAGTTCAGTCTGTTAATTTCGAGTTGACCTACAGTAACGCTACAATTAATTATACTTTACATATGACATATCCGTCGCAACTAGAACAAACCACTCTCTATTTATAGTTCGATCTGAACACGTCTTCTTCAACTATACCGCACCGTAAAAAGAAGCTTTGAGAAACAAAAAAGAGGGTGGGACAAAAGTCTCACACCTAATCTGAAATAATGAAAAAG
>NZ_JAWOBT010000118.1:0-7553 GCF_046484155.1 Alkalibacterium sp. | reverse complement strand
CTATGATCGCCATAAGCAATACGACACACCGCTCACTAAGTATCATGCTCATGGTTTTGAGCAAGACAAACTTAATGAAATCGGGCATAGATGGATCACAATCGTTTCAGATAAAGAAAGTGTCCTTTACGGCACCATTCCTTTTCAGGGAAAAACAAAAGCTATTTATACAAAGAATCCCATTCTTTCGTTTTTTGCCAGTGAGTATGTCATTCATGATGCTTATTGTCTACGTTTAATCGAACACTTCCCGGAGGAGATTAAAGCCCACTACGGTGAGGACATGAAAGGTCTCCGTGATTTTTTTTCTCATTCTAAAAAATAGAACTTATATAATATGGAGGAATATAAATGTTATTAACAATCATACTTATACTCATCGTGTTGGTAAATGGATCTTTTGTACTACAACTTGTGAAGGATTTCACTATTAATAAAGAAAGCTTAGCGAAAGAACCCGGAAACCCTATCGTTATGGCGATTTCTCAGTTCTTCATTTATTTTCTTTCAACATTCGGTATTTCAGATTTTGCTATCGGAGCTTCGCTTTATCCAAAGGCAAATTGGGTAGATGACAAAAAATTGCCTGGAACCTTAAATACGGCTTGTGTCGTCCCAGTCGCAGCGATGGCACTCGCTTATATCTCTTCTATTGAAGTTGGTATTGCTACACTGATTATTCCCATTGTTGCACAAGTGGTCGGGGCCTATGTCAGTCCCCGTTTCGTAGTGAAACTACCTAAAAATACAATCAAAAAATTTGTTATTGCAGGACTTATAGTGGCAGGTGTTCTCATCTTAGCAGGTAAATTTGGTTTATATCCTTCAGGCGGCGATAAAACCTCTCTTCAAGGGTTCAGCTTAATCCTTTTAGGTATCTTATCTATGATATACGGTGCCTTGAATAACATTGGAATTGGATCTTTTGCACTGACTATGGCAACGGTTTATGCATTTGGCTTGAGCCCGAGCGTCGCTTTCCCTATCATGATGGGTGCATGTACCTTTTCTGTTCCTGTGGGCAGTATTCAATTTATTAAATTGGATTCATACTCTCGTAAAATCACGCTCTTTTCTGCCACTTTTGGTGTCATCGGAGTATTGGTTGCTGCGTTCTTAGTGAAAGGATTAAATACGAACATTTTACAATGGGTTGTCTTGGCTGTTATCTTATACAGTGTCTTATCCATGGTGAACGATTTACTGAAAGAGAAAGCAGCTCAAGTAAAAATAGCTTAATCATCTCAACTACATTTATTAAATACAGAAAGGAATCTAATTATGCAAATAAGAGTATTGAAAGCAGACGAAATGAAAAACGTGTTACCTATGAAAGAGGCTATTCAAGCTGATAAAGATGCCCTTTCCCTTTATTCCGCTGACAAAGTAAATATTCCTTTGCGCGTCAATTTAAACGTACCTGAACAAGAAGGTCAAAGTCTTTACATGCCTGGTTATGCAGCCGAAGCTCGTGCTTTGGGTGTGAAAATAGTCAGCGTCTATCCAAAAAATATTGAAAAAGGCCTGACTAGTGTTCCCGCCACAATGGTATTGGTGGATACAGAAACAGGTCAAGTCTCTTCCATTATGGACGGCACTTATCTGACTCAATTGCGAACAGGCGCTGTAGCGGGTGCTGCAACCGATCTATTGGCTCGAGAAGACAGCTCCATCTTCACATTGGTCGGTACAGGCGGACAGGCTGAAACACAACTAGAAGCTGTATTGGCTGTTCGTCCGATTAAACAAGTGTACGTCTCTGATTTGAATATGGAACGTGCAACCGAGTTTGCTGAAAAAATGACCGCTCTTTACGGCGAAAAATACGATACAACGATTGAAGCTGCCTCTTCTCTTGAAGAAGCTATTCGTCAATCTGATATCGTTACTTCAGTCACCACGTCACCTGTCAAAACATTTGACGGAAAATGGGTCAAATCCGGCGCACATATTAATGGAGTAGGTTCCTTTACACCAAAAATGGCTGAAATCGATTCAATCATTTTGCAAAATGCCGGTAAAATTTACTGCGATACCAAAGATGCACTGGTAGAAAGTGGAGATTTCACCCAGCCCATTGAAAAAGGACTATTTGACATAGAAAACGTGACTGGTGAATTAGGAGACCTTCTTAATGGAGAAACAGCAGGAAGAGAATCGGAAGAGGAAATCACCTTCTTCAAAACAACAGGAAACGCCGTACTCGATATCGTAACTGCTCAACGAATCTACGAAGCAGCCATCGAAAAAGAAATTGGAGCGACGTTGGAGTTTTGATTAAGCTTTAAAAATGATTGAATATTTCTTTGATCCTTATTATTCACAATAAGTGGAAGTGAAATAAAAATATATTAAATATAGAAATTCCAAAAAAACCTTCAAGGCTCTATTAATTTTAGCCTTTGAAGGTTTTTTTTGATTTTTTCTGTGTAACTTGTTCTTTTCAGTATCAGTGGATCTATATTTAAAACATAATCTTTCAATACCCGCGACGTCACTCCTTGAAATTTTAACTTCTTATATCAATATAACGAAATTCGCTTCGAAGTATTGTTACAAAAATTCTGAATAATTCAGGTATGAAAAAATACTCCTCAAATTTTTTGAGGAGTATTTAAAGCGGCTAGTCTGAGATCAATTGGTTGAAACTGATAATTTCTTCGGCTAATTCCACTAAGTTACTATTTGCCATATCTGGTTTCAAGTAGTAAGGATTATATTGATCTTTTTTGCGTTCAATATAGGCTGTATGAAGTCCAGCTTTTTTAGCACCGAATAGATCCCAATCATGCGTAGCAACCATGACCGTCTCGATAGCATTGATTTTTTCTTCTATTACTACATAATGATAAATATCTTCAAAAGGCTTATATTTCTTTACCGAATCGACAGAATAATAGGCGTCAAATAAATCGATGAGACCAGAATTGTTCAACTGTTGCTCAACCATTTCATAAGAAGAATTAGTTACTGAAACAACCCTGATATCATGGTCTCTCAATAATTTAAGAGCTTCAGCTACATCATCGTGTGCAGGCAGTTTTCTGAACGATCCTAAAATATCTGTTTTGATTTCATCAGTCAGTTCTTTGTCGCTCTCTAAAAAGACACTTTCCAACGCGGCTTCTGCAAGTTTTCCAAAATCAGTATAGTCATCCATGCCGCCTATAACGGTAGACGAATGAAGAAGCTTAGAAAACCAGTACTTAAGAACGTATTTATCTTCAAAATGTTTTCCAAAATTTTCTTTTAATACACTCAAATCCAACAGCGTCTCGTTCATATCGAATAATACAGTTTTTATCATCTTTTCAGCTCCTCATATAATAAATTAAGTTAACTATGCTTCATTTTTATTCTTTTGTCCAATTTGGAATCATTTCGACATCGGCAGCCTCTAATGATGTGAATATTGGGCATCTTGAATCAACTGTTTTTTGTAATTCACTGAGGCGCTCTTCAGATTCGCTTGTTTTCACGCGAGCATTTATTTTAACTGTTTGAAAGTAGGGACGAACATCTTTATTACCCATCATGCCCTCTGGATTCATTTCAGCTCTTATATCAAATTCTATACCTTGAAGATCGAAATCCATTTCTTTTGCTGCCATATTAGCTATAGCATTCTCACAGCCTGCTAGTGAAGCTAGAAATGACCCCAGCGGATTGGCGCCTTCATCTTTTCCGCCCATTTGTTTAGGTTCGTCAATGATGATCTGATGCCCTTTGGAATCAGCTAGTGTTTGCATTCCTATTGAAGTTGCTGTGATTCTTTCGATTTTTTTAGCCATTTGATTTTCTCCCATTCATGTTTGTTTTATTCTTGCTCATTCTATAAGTATTGCTTATCTTGATCGTGTTCATAACTATTTTCTAAGCAGTAGACATGATCTCATCTTCAGATCGAGATCCAATTGTTTGCTCAACTAGTCATCTATCTTTTAATATAGATGCCCTCACTTTATAAGGTCTACACACCAAGGTACTCTATGTTCGGAGCTAACCATGCATTCTTTTGTCCATCGCCCAATGTTATATCTGTTAAACTCTAACTAGATATATTATCTCTTTTTATCTTGTAACCACTTAAATCGATTTAAACGGTTACTTATTAACAGTACAGTATGGTATTATTTAAGTCAACCAAGCAATTCAAAGGAGGATTTTAAATGATCAATAATTTAGAAACTAGATATTCTTATGTATCCGAATATTTATTCATTAACATACTCAATACAATTAATGGAAGAAACAGTGTTTTTACAGATTTTCTTGAAGAAGAAGGTTTAATGGGTGCCTGGCTGTCATTAATGAAAGAAAAAGGCTTGTTGAATTCCAAACAAGTGGATAAAATAAACGAATCTCCCATTGATATTAAAAAAATACAATTATTTCGTGAACAGTGCAGATCTTTCTTTTTAGAACCCGAAACACAATCAAAATTTTTAGAAAATTTGGCATCTAACACTGAGAAAGCACCTCTTTTCTTTGACAAAGAGTTCAGACCTACCCCAAGTACAGGCGGGACTGAGGGACTCATTTCACTTATCACCTATGACATGCTTACGGCCCATCATAACGGACTGTTTCCAAAAATAAAAAAATGCAAGTCCAATACATGTTATGCATTATTCGTTGATACAAGCGGAAGACGAAAGTGGTGCTCGATGGAAGTTTGCGGGAATAGAACAAAAGTACGGAAATATTATGCTAAAAAAAATAGTGAATAGACAAAATATAAAGGGTGGCTTATTTCGTTAATGATGTATTCTTGATTTTTATAACATTTCACCCTCAACTGAAAGCAAAGAAAGAGGAGCAACCCCAACAGGGTGCTCCTCTTTCTTTTATGATCAAAACACTTTTCCCGGGTTCAACCGGTCGTCCGGGTCGAAAACGCGTTTGATCTGGCGCATAAAGTCTAAGTTGACGTCTTCAGTCATGCTGGTCATGTATTCTTTTTTTACGATGCCGATGCCGTGTTCAGCAGAGGGCAGTCCGCCCAATTCGTCTACTTTTTGATATAGATCTCTCAGTAGGCTGGCACGTCTTTTTGTCCATTGGTCTTCCGTCAAGTCATCTTTCATGAGTAGGGTATGCACATTCCCGTCTCCGGCATGCCCGAAATTCAAGACGTTCAAGCCGTGTTTCTCCTGCATTTCTTTGGTCGCTTCAATGAGTTCGGCGAATTTATTGATCGGTACCACTTCATCGAGTAATTCAAATTCAGTAAAGGCGGTCAGGCCAAGCAGGATATTGTCGCGCAGTGCCCAGTTTCTCTTCGCTTCCTCTACAGTTAGCACATGGCTTTCGAGAGCTAACTTGCTCGTGACAGACTGGACCAGATCGATGCGGTTCGTGAGTTCGTTCAGATCATTTCCGTCCAGACTCATTAAGAGGTAAGCTTCGCCGACTTGGGATTTCAGAGGATAGCCTAAGTTCTGTTCGGCATAATACAGTGCCTGACGTTCAAAAAGTTCGATGCCGGATGGATCCGCACCACTTTTCAGTATTTCCAAGGTTGCTTGAGTGGCTCCAAGGACCGTTTCAAAAGCCTGCAGAATCGTTACATTGGCTTTTGGCAAGGGAACAAGTTTCAACCGGATCTTCGTCGTGATGCCGAGTGTTCCTTCTGAACCGATGAACAAGTCTTTCAGGTCGTAACCGGAACTGCTTTTTATATTCAGGCTGCCTAGGGTCATTTCCTCAGCATCGGGTAAAACGACAGTCATTTCACGGACATAGTCACGGGTGGTTCCGTATTTCACAGCTCTGAGCCCGCCGGCATTGGTCGCGACGTTTCCGCCAATGGTCGAATGCTTGGAGGCTGGATCAGGGGGGTAGAAGTACCCTTTCTGTTCGACATAGTCGTGGATAGCGCCGACCAGTACACCGGGCTCGACCGTCAGCGTGAGTGTTTCTTCATCCAACTCAATGATAGTGTCCATCAAATGCACATCAATGATTAGTTCGTTGCCCTGGATCGGTACCTGTGCACCGGCAACTCCGGTACCTGCACCGCGCGCAAGCATGACTAAATCTTTCTCTATGGCAAACTGAACGAGTGCTTTTACTTCTTCGTGAGTTTTTGGCAAAGCGACGGCATAAACGGGCTTGATATTTTTTACATATGTATCACGATAATAGTATTCCGGAATGTCTCTACCTACAAAGAGACGTTCTGAATTTGATATGATTTCTTCGAGATGTAGCATGTGATTCCTCCTAATAATAGACAGAAAGCGTTTTATTGATATTTCCATCTTATCCGAACCAAAGGAGGAATGTCTAATAGATAAGGCCGTTTCAGCAATTAAGGTACAAACAACCATGTGTTGAAACATTTCATGAGAAAATAAAAAACGTGACCCCAGTTATGAATGGAGTCACTGTCATGATGATTTCGGACACGATAGTAGGTTGATTAGTTAGAAAATACCTGAAAAATCTGAGTATGGTTAAAATGAAATCCCTGGTTTGAAAAAGATGTTTTACCAGTGTTGAAAAAATTGGTCATAAAAAGTTTATAGTTCCTGCAAACTCAATTCTTCGAGTGTGGCATCAATAAATTCCCGACGCATTTTGAAATCACTGCCATATCTTTTGACCGCAGCCACTTTTCCTTCTTCAGAATAAACACCCGCGTATTTGTCGGGTTGTAACACTGCCGAGATGACAGACTGGGAGCCTTCGTCGACAGTCAAGAAAAACGGATCCAGCAGTTTAAACACTAACTCTCCAAGGGTATGACTGACGTTGTTTTTTCCGAGATTCGTTGAGACCACTCCGGGATGGACTGCGGTTGTTTTGAGTCCCTTGCGAGAATACTGTTCATGCAGCTCCTGGGCTAAGTAAAGGGTTCCCAGTTTTGAACGTCCATAACAAGCAATCGAAGAGAAGCGTTTTGGCTTAAAGAATGGTCTTTTCATTGGCGCAAATTTGTAAGCACCGGAAGAGACGACGACGATCTGTTTACGCTCACTGTTCATGACTAACGGCAATAGCTCATGAGTCAGCAAAAAAGGACCGAGATAGTTAGTCGCCATCGTCAGTTCGTACCCATCAACGCTTTCTTTTCTGGAAGTTAAAAAGATCCCAGCATTGTTGATCAGACAGTCGATATGGTCGAATTGATCTTTTATCGTGTTTGCCGCTTGTCTCACGGAATCCAATTCACTCAAATCACACTTGATGATGTCTACTTTCAGGTCGGGATTCAACTCCAAGAGTTCCTTTTTTAAATAGGCGGCTTTTTCCAGATTGCGGGCTAATAGCAATATTCGATCAAACGTTGTCACCAAAGCCTTGACAGTACCGAGACCGATCCCAGAAGTGGGACCGGTGATTGCTAGTATTGATTCAGACATGTTTTTTCCTCCTTTAATGTTTGGTCGCTGTTAATCCTTGTCTTTCTCATCTCTTTTTTTCTCTACTAAAATCCTTGTAATATAGGTAACTGGAATGGATATCCAAATCATACCACTTACTAGCATGATACTGTTTGATGTGACTAGCCCATCTGTTATAAGGGGTGAATAAGGAGAAAAAGAAAG
>NZ_JAWOBT010000114.1:0-26389 GCF_046484155.1 Alkalibacterium sp. | reverse complement strand
GGCATGTATGCGAAATTTATCAAAGACGGTATGGTACCAAATATGGAAATCGGTGCGATTTGTGACATCGATCCTTCCAAAAAAGAAATCGTTGAATCAGACTATCCAGAGGTGCCCTTTTATGAAGACTACATCGAAATGATGGAGAGCGGCAAGGTGGATGCGATTGTAACGACTGTGCCGCATTACCTGCATCCGGAGATGGGTATCGAAGCATTGAAACATGATATTCATGCATTAGTTGAAAAACCGGCAGGCGTTTACACCAAACAAGTCAGAGAATTAAATGAATTTGCCGCAACCAAACCTGAACTGACTTTTGGGATCATGTTCAATCAGCGCAACAATCCGCTATACAAAAAAATCAAAGAAATCGTTGATAACGGAGAGATCGGCAAGATCCGCCGTACGAACTGGATCATCACGACTTGGTGGAGACCGCAACCGTATTACGATCAAAGCGAATGGCGCGCGACCTGGGGCGGTGAAGGTGGAGGCGTACTGGTAAACCAGGCACCACATCAGCTGGACTTGTGGCAGTGGATCTGTGGTGTGCCGCAATCTGTTTATGCTAAGGTCTCTTATGGTTTCCGTCGCAACATCGCGGTCGAAGACGAAGTGACAGCAGTCGTTGATTACGGTGACGGCGCAACAGGCACCTTTGTCACCGCGACACATGACATAGTAGGAACCGATCGCTTTGAAATTCTAGGCGACAAAGGAAAAATCGTCGTAGACGGCAGTCAAGTGGCTACGGTCACACGCTTGAAAAAGCCGGAACAGGAATTAAGTGCAGAAATGGACTTTGAAGACGTGAAAAAACTCTTCATGGGTCAGATGAACATGGAGGAACTCTATTCTCAAGAAACGATCGAGTTTGAAAGTGCCTGGGGCGAACAGCACGCCGGCGTTTTAGAAAACTTTGCAGCGAACGTTCTAGATGGCACCCCGCTTCTTGCACCCGGTTCTGATGGGATCAACGGCGTCCGTTTAGCTAATGCCATTCATTTATCAAGCTGGACTAAAAAAGAGGTCAGCCTGAAAGATCTAGATGAAGACTATTATTTAGAAGAATTGAACAAGCATATCAAAGAAGAAGGCAAGTTTGAAACGAGATAAAGACAGACTATAAAAGACGATAAACAGGAAGTGAGTGTTTTATGTTAAGAGTCGGATTAATTGGTTTAGGTGATGTGTCACCGATACATGTCCACGGGATTCATTCGAGTGAACATGGCGAATTAGTGGCTGTCTGTGATTTAAATACGGAATTAAGTTCTAACTTTCCGGAAATACCGTTTTTTTCCAATATTGACCGCATGCTTGAAAAAATGAATCTGGATGTCGTGCACATTTGCCTGCCCCATGATCTGCATTATCCTATCACGCAGAAATGTGTGGAACACGGTGTTCATGTATATTTAGAAAAACCTTTAGCGATGTCTTACGAAGAAGCGTTGAAACAGGTTGAAGTTCAGAAACAGACGGACAAGAAAATCTGTGTAAGCTTTCAGAACCGTTACAATGCCAGCTTCGAACGGCTGATACATATTTTAGAGAATGAAGATGTCGGTGACGTCACGTCCATCAAAGGATTGGTGACATGGTTCCGTCCGGAATCGTATTACACGACGAAACCCTGGCGTGGCAAGAAAGACAGAGCAGGCTATGGATCGATCATCAATCAATCGATCCATACGCTTGATCTGATCCAACTGATTGGCGGAGACTTGGTGAGCTGTAAAGCGGTATTGTCCAACCTGACTGATTACGATATTGAGGTGGAAGATACAGCAAGTGCCACGTTTACTTTCAAGTCCGGGGTCAAAGCATTTTTCCATGCAACAAATGCCTACACCGAAAACTCGTCCGTCGAAATACAGGTCATCACTGAAAAAGAAAAGTTCACCATCAAGGATAGCCGTTTATATATCACCAACGATGAAGGGCGAAAAGAAGTCATCGTGGAAGACGATAAACTGCCTGGATCCAAATTTTACTATGGTGCAGGGCACATGCATTTGATCAATCGGTTTTACGAAAGTATTTTAAACGATACAGATGACTACGTGACCGTTGAAGATGCCATTCCCTCTATGGCAATGATCAAACTGATGGACTTGTCTTCAAACAATACGAAACGACCGGAACGAATCAAACTGGAGGAGATAAGTTATGTCACAAGCTAAAATTGGCGTGCAGGCCATGATGTTGAAAGAGAAATTTGAAGAATTAGGCGCTTACGAAACTTTGAAAAAAGTCAATGAACTGGGTTACCATTCAATCGAAGTCTCGCAAATCCCGATGACACCTGAAAATGTGAAAGCAATCAAAAAAGCTTCTGTAGACTTTGATATGGAAATTGCTTCCATGTCTGCAGGCTTGAAACCGCAACGAGAAGGACAGGAATCCTTAAGCACGCATTTTGATAAAATCGTTGCAGACTGTAATGCTGTTGGAGCCGATATTTTGCGCATCGGCATGTTACCGTTTGATGCAATGGCTTCCTTGGATAAAGTGATAGAATTTGCGCACGAAGCAAATCACTATGCTGAAAAACTGGCTGAACAGGGGATCAAATTATATTATCATAATCATCATATCGAATTCACCAAATATGACGGCAAATTCCTGCTCGATATTATTCGTGAAGAAGCGCCATTACTCGGGTTCGAACTGGATGTCCACTGGGTCCAACGCGGTGGACGTGACCCGATCGATGTCCTGAAAGAGTATGAAGGTAAAGTCGATCTGGTTCATCTTAAAGATTATCGTATCGCCCAACTTCCTGACGAAGCGTTTGTAGCCCTTGAAAAAGGAGATAATGAAACATTTATGCTGGCGTTCACCAATGTCGTTCAGTTTGCGGAACTAGGCGAAGGGACTCTAGACCTGCCGGGAATCATTGAACAGAGTATCAAGAGCGGGGCACGATACTTGCTCGTTGAACAGGATGATCAGTACGGCAGAGATCCGTTTGACTGTCTGGAAACATCAAGAGATTACTTATATGAGAACGGTTATAAACATTTATTTTAATGGCTAAAATAATTAGAGAAGGTGAGACGTTTTGAGTAGTAAAGACGGAATGAATTACGCACCTGAGGGAAACGTCAACTGCGTCGTTGAAGAAGGCGAGTTTCCTTTCGCAGTGGCCGCATTGGATCATGGCCATATCAACGGGATGACGAATGGCTTGCTGGAAGCAGGAGCCACATTGAAATGGGTCTATGATCCGGATTTGAAAAAAGTTTCGGCATATAGAGAGCAGTTTCCTCAGGCAGAAGTAGCTGAGTCGATCGAGCAGATTTTAAATGATCCGGAAATCAAGCTGGTTGCCGCAGCGGCCATACCGAACGAACGCAGCGCGCTGGGGAACCGCGTGCTGAAAGCCGGAAAAGACTATTTTTCTGACAAGACAGCCTTTACGACCATGAATCAGCTGGAAGAAACGAAAAAAGTAGTGCAGGAAACAGGCAGAAAATACTGGGTCTACTTCAGCGAACGTCTGCACGTGGAAAGCGCACTTTTTGCCGGTCAACTCATTGAAGAAGGCGTGATTGGTGAAGTGATTCAAATCACCGGTTTCGGTCCGCACCGTCTAAATAAAGAAAGCCGACCGGACTGGTTCTTCAAGAAAGAGCAGTACGGCGGTATATTATGTGATATCGGTAGCCATCAGATCGAACAGTTCCTGACTTTCTCAGGTAATAAAGATGCGGAAATTCTGCACAGTAAAGTGGGAAATTACGCAAATCCGGATAAACCGGAACTGGAAGATTACGGTGATGCGACGCTCGTTGGAGAGAATGGCGTAACCTTTTTCTTCAAAGTCGACTGGTTTACACCAGACGGTTTGAGCACCTGGGGCGATGGCCGCATGTTTATTACTGGAACAAAAGGGACCATTGAAGTACGAAAATATGTGGATGTTGCCAGGGAAGAAAGTGGCGATCATGTCTATCTCGTCACTGAAGAAGGCGAGAAGCATCACAACGTTAAAGGAGAAGTCGGGTTTCCGTTCTTTGGTGAAATGATCAAAGACTGTCTGAACGGGACAGAAAACGCCATGGCACAAGCGCATATTTTTAAAGCGCAGGAATTATGCATCCGTGCTCAGAACGAAGCGATTCGGATAAAAAACTAATTAAATATGGACTTAAAGAGACAACTTAGTGGTCGTCTCTTTTTTTAGGCAAAATCGAATAAATAGTAACAACATGATATTTTTTGTGTTATATTCTTAGATATTAGTATACAAGTTAGCGATTACATAAACGGCAAAGGAAGTTAGACTATGCAAAATATAACCTTACAAGACCAAACGTATGAAAAGTTACGCGAAATGATTATAAAAACAGAATTATATCCAGGTCAGAAAATATCGGAATCAAAATTAATGGAACTTTTAAATGTAGGTCGAACCCCGATCCGGGAATCGCTTAAACAATTAAAGAAACAAAATCTAGTATACACTTTTCCTCAATCGGGCACATATGTTTCTAAAATTGATATGAAGCAAGCGGCCCATTCTCGTTTTGTCAGAAAGTGTGTGGAAACAGAAGTGATGATTGAATTATGTGCAAACTTGAATGAAAAATCTGAACAGCGGTTGCAGTCTATTATAGACGATCAGAAGGTGGAATTTGAAAAAGGAAACATTTCTGGGTACTATGATTTAGATAACCAATTCCACCGCGCATGTTACGATATTGTTGGAAAAGGTCAAATATGGAACTGGATCAAAGAGTTCAGTGTTCACTTGGATCGGTTTAAATGGTTACACTTGAAACATAATACCATCGACTATGACCAGATATTAGAAGAGCATAAAGAACTCTTAGCTGCGATAAAAGCAAGAAAAACAGAAGAAATAAAGTGTCTAGTAGAAAACCATATAGATATTATGGTGCGTTCCGATAATAATATCATTGAGAAATATCCCGAATTCTTTTTAGAAGAAGCTGCTCAGGATTTAAACAAAGCGGACAACGATATTCTATGAAAAATAGGAGTATAGATATGATGAATTGAGAGATAAAAGATCATTATCACCTGTTTTTATAAATATGGATTTTCACCGGTGCACGGTATGAAGTCGAGCAGGCAGTTGGATCGATCAGATACAATGGATGAAGAAGCTTTGGATCCCAAGCAGATTGCTGAAGACCACCAGTTCAAGGGTTTTTCTGAGTATAGCTGGCTGGCGATCACTATAAATGGCGTGCGATGCGTGCCAATGGTGTGTCTGAAGATAAAGTAACGGGAAATGCCTCTCCTGAAGAAAAGTTCGAAGCCTGGGCCGGGACTGCAGAAGCAGCTATCGGCAATCCATTATTCCACTGGACGCAGCTGGAGCTGAAAAAGATTTGATATCGATGAGATAATGTAGATTTAGTAATGAAATGAAGATGGGTAAAGAGAGGCTGCTTTCATAAAAGGAAGCTGTCTCTTTATAAAAAATCATCGCGTATCAATCTGGAGGATAAAATGGATAAAAACTATTTAAACTTAATCAGAGAGAAATATTCGACACCAGAAGCCTTGTATACCGAGCTCATTAACTTGGAAGCCATACAGAACTTACCTAAAGGGACAGAGTTATATCTTTCGGATGTTCACGGGGCTTCTCAGTCCTTCGAACACATTTTGCGCACCGGTGCCGGTAATGTTCGGGAAAAACTTGAAAATTATTTTGGGGATCAGTGGACGACCGAACAGAAAGACTGGTTTAACCTACTTATTAGTCATCCGGAATATGCGCTGAAACATGATCATTTTGAGGCCGTCAAAGATGATGAGTGGTATGCAGATACGATCATAGATCTGGTGAAATTCATGGGTTTTTGCGCGATCAAGTATACGCGGTCAAAATTGAGAAAAGCCCTGCCCGAAAAGTACACCTATATTATCGAAGAACTTTTATACACGGATTTTAATCAGAGAAAAAAGAATATGTATTATAAAAACATCCTGAATCGATTGATAAGTCTGAAGCAGGCAGAGCCTTTTATTATCGCCTTAAGCGAAGTCATTCAGCGGTTGGTCATCGATCATCTGCATTTAGTCGGAGATATATTTGATCGCTCGAGCGGGGAAAATCGAGTGATGGAAAAACTGATGGAACACCATTCCGTCGATGTACAGTGGGGGAATCATGATCTGCTATGGATGGGTGCACGTTTCGGTTCCAAGGTAAACTTGATCACACTCTTACGTATTGCAGCGCGATATGGTTATTTATTTGAACTGGAAAGAACCTACGGCTTGAATTTAAGACCTCTTTTTTTACATGCAGAAGAAAATTATAAAGTGACTGACGCATTCAAACCCAAAGGCTCTAAAACATCTTCTTTATTGATAGAAGAGAGTGAAGAGCTACTGACCAAAGCACATCACGCACTGGCCGTTATCCAATTCAAACTGGAAGAACAGATCATCGAAAGACGACCAGAGTTTCAAATGTCCAATCGGTGTCTATTAGGAAAAATAGATAAAAATAAACAGATTGTCGAAATTGAAGGAAAAATCTGGTCGCTGACGGATTTTCCTTATGAGCAAATCGATGAAGAACAGCCTAATCAGCTATCCATTGAAGAGGAACATATTGTCAGCACTTTGATTGATAGTTTTCAGCGATCCGATAAAATAAAGCGCTATATCAATTTCCTGCTTGAAAAAGGAAGGATGTACCTGATCTATAACGGTCACCTGCTTTATCACGGTTGTTTGCCCATGGATGAAAATGGTGATTTTCAATCGATCGAACTGGAAGGAAATAAAGTGGCCGGCAAAGAAATGCTGGATACCTTTGACCAGTACGTTAGAAAAGCAGCCAAATCACCTGACACGAGTGACGATTATGCCACAGATGTCCTCTGGTATGCATGGGCTGGTGATAAGTCACCTTTATTTGGCAGAAATAAGATGACGACATTTGAACGGTATTATATTAAGGATACACAAACACATATGGAGAAACGAAATGCCTATTTTAATTTAAGAGAAAAGGAAAAAGTAGTTGAAAAAATATTACACTCGTTTGGTCTGGAAAACAAAAGCGCCAAAATAGTGAACGGACATACTCCGATAGAAGTAAAAAAAGGGGAAAGTCCAATTAAAGCGGGCAATCGTTTAATTGTCATCGATGGAGGCATGAATGAAGCTTACCGTGAAGCAACAGGGATCGCGGGTTACTCATTATTAAATAACTCATACGGGTTTCAGATTGTGACACATCAGCCTTTTGAAACTGTTTCTGAGTTGTTTAAACGGGGGAAAGATGAAACAAGTTTAAAACATATGATCGATGGAAAACTGGAAAGAACATTGATCAAAGATACAACCATCGGACTAGCCATCCAGAAACAAATCGATATATTACTGGAAGTTGTTCAATACATTGATTCACAGGATACATCGATAGCGGACTAAATGAGTCGTGAAAAAGCGATAGATGATAAATATAGTAGAGCTCATTTTAAGGGAGCGTTATACTGATATACAAGTAGCAAGCAAACAGGAGGAAATCATGACAAAAAAACAGGGGATCTTATCTCAATTAAAAGAAAATTACTTATTTGCTGTAATTCGAGGTCATTCAGCAGAAGATGCAACGAAGATCTCTGAAGCCGTTTATGAAGGTGGCATTAAAAATATTGAGGTAACCTTCACGACTCCTCAGGCAGATGAATCAATCAAAAAATTAGCGAAACAATTTGCAGATACGGACATGGTTGTGGGTGCCGGAACAGTTATGGATGCCATCACTGCACGTATTGCAATCATTGCCGGAGCAGAATTTATCGTCAGTCCGAACTTTGTCCCGGAAATTTCGACCATCTGCAATACCTATGCTGTTCCCTACCTGCCAGGATGCGGCACAGTGACAGAAGTAGCCAATGCTATGGCAACGGGTGTTGAAGTGGCTAAAGTCTTCCCAGGAGGCATTTTAGGCCCTGCATTCATTAAAAATGTACATGGTCCTATTCCTCACGTGGAAATGATGCCTTCGGGTGGCGTAAGCCTAGACAACATGGATCAGTGGATGAAAAATGGCGCGTGGGCAGTAGGCATAGGGAGTGCGTTAACAAAAGATTTGAAAGAAAAAGGATACAGCAGTGTGACTGAAAATGCTAAGGCCTTTGTCGATAAATATAATGACTTAAGATAGGATGTGTAAAATGGCTAGTGTTGTATTAATTGGAGAACCACTGGGCCTGTTTAGCGCCCAGGAGTATGGAGCGGTAAAAGATGTGCCTCGTTTCAATCGTTCTGTGGCCGGTGCAGAACTGAATGTAGGGGTGGGATTGTCACGTCTCGATCATACGGTTAAATACGTGACGAAAATAGGGAGAGATCCCATCGGAGAGCACATCTTAGATTTTATGGATGTAGAAAAAATGGATACCAGTCATGTGCTTTTTTCAGACGATCACGAAACGGGTTTGATGCTGAAAAATAAAGTGAGCGACGGGGATCCAATAACAGCGTATTACCGCAGATGCAGTGCATTTACGACCTTGTCAGTCGATGACCTCAGAAATGTGGATGTTTCATCTATCAAACTGCTGCACGTTACGGGTATCCCGCCGGCAGTCAATCCTGGTGTCAGAGAAGCAATCTTTTATTTGATGAAGAAAGCCAGAGAAGCCGGGACCTTTATCACGTTTGATCCTAATCTGAGACCGGCGATTTGGGAATCAGAAGCAACGATGGTTTCAGTGCTCAATGAACTGGCGAGTTATGCTGACGTCGTTCTTCCCGGTATCGCTGAAGGGAAGCTTTTAATGGGTTCTGATGATGTCGAAGACATTGCCAAGTTTTATCTGAATCAGGGCGCTAAAGTCGTGATAACGAAAAATGGTGCGCACCGCGCATTTGTCACTGAAAAAGCAAAAGAAACAATCAATGTTAAAGGATTTGAAGTCGATAAAGTCGTCGATACGGTAGGTGCCGGGGATGGATTTGCGGTAGGCATCATTCATGCCTATCTTAATGGACGTTCATGGACGGATGCGGCAGTTTATGGCAATGCTATCGGATCACTCCAAGTTCAGCACGTAGGAGATAACGAAGGCTTACCGACCAGAAGCAGACTTGAAAGTTATATCGAAAAGTTTAAACAATAAAGAAATGACTTGAGGTCTTAACGTACTGAAGAGTAGAAAGAAATATATAATTTTATCGAGAATACTTACGAGACTGAATCGTTCTCTTTGGTCAATCTTTCCTCTTTTGTTATGGTGATAGCAGAGAGAAAAAATCAAAGGAGCGGTAACGATGAATGTATTAATTGTTGGAGCAAACGGTCAAATCGGACAGCATCTAGTGGATGAACTGAAGGATGAAGGCAAGCACACACCGATCGCTTTTGTCAGAAAAGATGAACAAGTTGAAAAGTTTAAAGAAAAAGGTGTCGAAGCAAGACTAGGGGACTTGGAAGGGACCGTAGCTGAAATAAAAGAAAGCATGCATGATGTGGATGCGGTGGTCTTTACGGCAGGTTCAGGTGGAAGCAGCGGAGATGATAAAACGTTACTCATTGACTTGGACGGGGCCGTCAAAGTGATTGAAGCCACCAAAGCCAGCGGGATCGAGCGTTTCGTCATGGTAAGTGCATTTGGCGCCGACGACAGAGATCGATGGAGCGAAGAACTTAAACCTTATTATGTTGCCAAACATTTTGCGGATATGTGGCTGATGGACTCAAGCCTAAACTACACCATCGTGCGTCCAGGTATGCTGGAAAATAAAGAATCCATCGGCAAAGTTCTCATAAAAGACGCCATTACAGATACTGAAGTATTCAGTGTTCCAAGAATCGATGTGGCAAAAGTCATTGTGTCTGCATTGGATAACAAAAAAACGTATCATAAATCATTTGATTTAGTCACGGGTGAAGATGCAATAAACGATGCACTGAATAAACTGTAAATTAGCATTAAAAAAATCAATCATTTCGGAATCATCGAAAAAAGCATTGTCAGAGCAACATTAGGCAGTGCTTTTTTGCTTGAATAGTCAAAAATGCAGGTTGGTGGTATACTATATTTGCATTTACACTAATACATTGACTTAAAAAGGAGAGAACATATTATGATGAAAAAATTAAAAAGAGGAATCATATACGTAGCGGCATTAAGTGCGTTGTCACTGGTTCCCATGTCAACGGTAAACGCCACCGAAGGGATCGACACAAGTGTTGTCGATGAAGCGTGGGGACTTCCTACATATGTGTATGGTGGTGGTCTCAATGAGGCACAGGTTGAAGAAACTGCTGATTTGTTAGATATCGATGACATGGATAATGTGGCAAGCGTTGATGTGACCGGTGAAGACCTGCAGAATTACCTGGGTACCGGATCGGGCAACACAGCGAGTATGATCTCTTCAGTATTGGTTCAACGCGAAGGTGAAGGGGACGGAGTCACTGTTCTCATCGAGACGCCGGATGATATTACTGAAATCACTGAAGAACAGTACGCGAATGCTGCGATAACGGCTGGTGTGGAAGATGTAACGATCATGGTCGCCAGTATTCGTCCAGTCACAGGCGAAAGTGCCTTGACAGGTATTTATAAAGCCTTTGACGTTAACGGCGAAGAATTGGATCAGGACCGTATGGAAGTGGCTCAGGAAGAACTTGAAACAACGAACAATATTGCTCAGGAAAATGCGGCCAATGAAGAATTTGACACCTCGCGTTTTGATCAGGCAATCGTGGAAATCAAACAGCAATTGGCTGAACTAAGAGAGGGTCAAGAAGAACTGGCAACTCGTGAGGATATTGAACGTATAATTAATGAGGCACTGGAAAATAATGACCTGCAGAACGTTATCAGTCAAGAACAGATCGATCGTCTGTTGGCGTTCTTTGAGCGCTATCAGCAAACGGGTGCAATCGATTCTGAACAAGTGAGAGAACAGCTTGAAAATTTATCGAATAATATAAGAGACCGTTTCGGAGACGTCTGGCAAGATGCAGAAGACAGCGGCTTGATCGATCAAATCGGAAACTTTTTCAGACAAATTTGGGAAGCAATCAAAGGACTTTTTGACTAAAGAGTTGTTTGTTCGAAATACAATTTAAAAGATGAAAGAGGGCCATTCTGATGAATGGTCCTCTTTTTACTATCTGCTCAAATATAGCGATTTTCCAGTGGTAACTAGAAATCTTCTATACGGTTCGCCCATAGCGGTGGGTCCTGTTTAGTTTAGCGGGGGTTTTATTAATAGAAAGGTCAGTTTTGATGATTTCAGAAAAATAAATATAAACAGAAAAAACTATTCCGACCTAATGTAAAAAACAAAAGGGGGGAATAGTTTTTTAATTTACAGATTTTAAACCAAGTGAACGAGGAAGTATTTCTTTTTACCTTTTCGAACAATAACGAAACGACCTTCAAAACTGTCGTCATCCGTAACGACATGGTCGACGTCTTTGACTTGGACACCTTTGATACGGATCGCACCGTTTTTGATGTCTTCACGTGCCTGACGGCGGGAGGGTTCGATTTTTGTTATATCAACCAAAAACTCAACTAAATTATGTTCACCAGCAGGTGCTTCTGATGAAGGGACGTCTTTGAAGGTCGACTCAATTTGTTTAGCTGTCAAATCCTGGATGTCGCCGGAGAATAGGGCCTGGGAAATTTTAAGAGCTTCGTCTAGAGCATCTTGACCGTGTACAAAACGGGTCATCTCTTCAGCTAATGCTTTTTGAGCGGCACGTTTGTGTGGTTCTGATGCGACTTGTTTTTCCAGTTCTTCGATTTCCTCTTTTGATAAGAAAGTGAAGTACTTCAAGTATTTAACGACATCGCGATCATCCTGGTTGAACCAGAACTGGTAAAATTCGTAAGGCGTCGTTTTTTCAGGGTCCAGCCAGATCGCTCCGTCTGCAGATTTCCCGAATTTTGTGCCGTCAGCTTTAAGTAATAAGGGGATCGTTAAACCAAATGCTTTAGATTCGGCTCCTTCTTTTTTACGGATCAAGTCTAAACCAGCTGTGATGTTTCCCCATTGATCCGAACCGCCGATTTGAAGCTGGACGTCTTCATTCTGGAATAAGTGCAGAAAGTCAACAGACTGAATGATCTGGTAACTGAATTCGGTAAAAGAAATACCGGTATCCAAGCGGCTTGAAACAACATCTTTTGCTAACATGGTGTTGATGTTGAATTCTTTACCAAAGTCACGCAGGAAGTCCAAGAAGGATAATTTGCTCAGCCAGTCATAGTTGTTCACTAATTTAATGCCGGATTGATCCGAACCGGCTTGGAAGAGCTGACGCATTTGTGCGCTTAATTTTTCTGCGTTTTCTTCGATTTTATCCATCGTCTGTAAGACGCGCTCAGAGTTTCTTCCGCTCGGATCGCCAATCGAACCTGTTCCGCCGCCTATTAAAATAACCGGTTTATGACCGGCCAATTGAAATCTTTTTAAAATCATAAAAGGAATCAAGTGTCCGACATGCATGCTGTCGCCGGATGGGTCGATGCCGCAGTATAGAGCGATTGCTTTTTCAGTTATCACCTTACGTAAACCCTCTTCATCGGTTTGTTGATTAATGGCTCCGCGCCATTCTAATTCATCTAAGATATTCATTTTTTATCTCCTTAATTATTTAATATTTCCCAATCATCAAATGTTTTTTTGTCCAACAAACCGGGATTCGTATTTTTTTCATCAATGACTTTCAAAATAAGAGGTGAGGCATTGTGCAGGTTTAAATCATCAAGGGCCATCCACAGGACACCGTCCGAATCATTCTTTCCATCCACTACTTCATCAGGGATACTCTCGGCTTCACCATTCACTGTAACGGTATACAGAGAAAAAACGTGATGGGTGATCACTTGATGGTTCTTTATTTTCAGAAAAGAATCATAGATTCTGGGATTCTTATAATCGAGAACTTTGAAGCCTGTTTCTTCAAAAATTTCTCTAACCAAAGTGTCTGTAAGTCCTTCACCCAGTTCTTGACTCCCGCCAGGAAGGTCGTATCGGTTTTTATAAGGGCCGGAATTTTTTGATATGCAAAGCAGTTTATTATCTTTTATAGCTACACCATAGACACCAAAGTGTAATTTATAGTCCAGCTCTTTCAATAGATGACCTCCTTCAAAAATGTAGACATAAAAAAAGCCCCACAAAAAGCTTATGCTTTTCGTCGGGACGAACAGTGCCGTGGTACCACCCTGATTAAAATAAGTTTGAAAACTTATCTCACTCGTTCCCTTAACGCCGGGTTGCGTCTCGTAAGAGATCAGCTCCAAGGTGTACTTCGGTTTGTTTGTCTCTGCGAATTCTCACCACCCATTCGCTCTCTGAAAAAATACAAACAATCTACTTCGCCTATTCATAGCTTTAACTATTTATATCCGTCAGTATAAGGGATTATGATGTTTAAGTCAACCGTGTGACTGACTCACCCCGGGTTGCAAAAAAAAATATTCCGGATTAAACAACTAATGAGTGGCGATATTGTTGGTGTATGCTAAAATATAATTAAGAGCTAGTGAGAAAGGATGAGGACACTTGGTAACGAGAAGAAAAGAAGTGTTTAACTTAGATAGAGAGCCAGTCGCTCCGATTGAATCGCAAGTTATCTGGAAGAACTACCGTTTCACAGTCTTGACGACTGCACTCATTCGGCTAGAACACGATTCGAACCGTATATTTGAGGATCGTGCGACACAAGTAGTTTTGAATCGCAATTTCACCACACCAGAATTTACTAAAAAAGAAAATGATGAATATTTAGAGATCATTACGTCAAAAGTCCACCTTATTTTTCTTAAAGAAGAGGGGGGATTCACAAAAAACAATTTCCGTATCGAAGCGATCGGTAACTATAGTCTCTATCATAGTACCTGGTACTTTGGAGAAACCCCTGATACGTTGAAAGGTACAGCACGTACGCTTGACTTTTCAGATGGACCGATCGATTTAGAAGAAGGTCTAATGAACAAAGATGGCTATTCCGTATTCGACGACAGCGCGTCCATGAGATTGACGGATGATTCATGGGTAGAAAAGCGACCTAAGACATCAACGGATATGTATTTCTTTGGTTATGGCCGTGATTATTTGCGTACGCTGAAAGATTATCATCACTTGACTGGTAAAACGCCAATACTGCCTCGTTATGCACTGGGCAACTGGTGGAGTCGCTATTACCCGTACTCTCAAGAGGGCTATAAAAGCTTAATAAAAAAATTCGAATCAAAAAACATACCACTTTCAGTAGCTGTAATGGATATGGACTGGCACATATGCGATGTCCCGCCTGAATTTGGTTCGGGCTGGACAGGCTACACGTGGAATAGGGAATTATTTCCAGATCCCGAAGAGTTTTTAAGCTGGTTAGACGATCATGGATTGCGCACAACGCTTAATTTGCATCCAGCCAATGGTGTCCAACCTTTTGAGGAAATGTATGAACCGATGGCCAAGGAAATGGGTGTGGATTATGAAGATGAAAAACCAATCAACTTTGATATTGCCAACCCGAAATTTTTAGATGCTTATTTCAGATATTTACATCATCCGCATGAAGAATTAGGGGTCGATTTCTGGTGGATCGACTGGCAGCAAGGCAGTGTCACAAAAGTAGCGGGGCTGGATCCGCTGTGGATGCTTAATCACTACCATTTCCTGGATAACGGTAGGGGTGACAAGCGGCCGCTTATATTCTCCAGATATGCCGGCCTCGGATCGCACAGATACCCTGTCGGATTTTCCGGCGATACAGCGGCGACCTGGAACACGCTCGATTTCCAACCTTACTTCACTGCTACGGCATCTAATGTCGGTTATAGCTGGTGGAGTCACGACATTGGGGGTCATTACGGCGGGAAAAAAGATAATGAACTCTTTGTCCGATGGGTCCAGTTCGGCGTCTTTTCTCCAATTAATCGACTCCACAGTCAAGACGGTGAATTTAGTGGAAAAGAGCCTTGGCGCTACGGACGATTAGCAGAAAATATCGTTTCAAGATTTATGCGTCTAAGACACCGGATGGTCCCGTATCTATATACGATGAATGTGATCAATCACCTTGATGACTATCCACTCATACAGCCGATGTACTACCATCACCCCTGGAAAGACGAAGCGTATGATGTACCCAACCAATACTATTTCGGTACACAGATGATCGTAGCACCTATAACTTCTCCGATGAAAAATGAGTTGCGTTTAGGCAAGGTGAAAGTGTGGTTGCCGGAAGGCAGATGGTACGATTTCTTTATTCACCGTTCCTACGAAGGTGACCGTGTCATCGATATGTACCGATCTTTATCGGTCTATCCCGTATTTGTCAAAGCAGGGGGGATCGTACCGCTGGATCAAAGCTTCAGTAACCACACCGGAAATCCGGAAAAGATGGAAGTAATGATTTATGCTGGAGATAACGGGAATTTCTCGCTATATGAAGATGATGGAACAGGCAAAGATATAGAAGAAGTCACCACGAAAATGTCACTCAAATGGAGAGAAGAGGGCGAGGATTGGTCGGTTTTCCAAATAGACAAACCTGAGGGGAATCCCGGTATTTTACCAAAAGAGCGTCAGTTCACTTTAACTTTAGTCGGTTTCGCCTGTCAGAAGATGCCACAAGTGTATGTCAATAATAAGTTTATTGATGTTGAGATCAAGTGGAAAGGTAAGATCATTGAGGTTGTGATACCAAAACAGTCCATTGATGCATCTTATACTGTCTGTTTCACAGAAGTTCAATTGAAGAAAAATGATATGCAAGGTGAGTTGTTCCGATTCCTTGACCGAGCACAGTTGCCCGCCAGCCTGAAAGAAAAAATTCACGGCACGATCATTAGAGGGAAAACAAGTTCACGTGTTATTAGTGCACTGCTGGCATTAGACCTTGGTGAGGAATTGATGGATGCTTTAAGTGAAATAGTATGGGCCAATCCAGATGAGGTCGATTAAAATAAAACACTATTAATTGAAATTAAAGAGAAGGAAGGCCAGAAGTTTGAGGACTTTTGGAAACCTTCCTTCTTTTTCTGTTGTTTTTGTGGGCCCACTTTCATATACATGATATAATAGAAGAGAATCCATTAAGAAAGTGAGCGTCTCATATGACAAAAATAGTCTTTTTCGATATTGATGGAACATTAGTAACGAAACACAACAGTATTCCGAAATCTACGAAACGAGCAATCAAAGCGTTGAAAGCGAATGGGATCATTCCTGTTATTGCAACGGGACGCGCTCCCTTATTGATAGAAGAAGTGCGTCGTGAGTTAGATATCGATAGTTATATAGCCATGAATGGTCAGCTTGTTGTTCACGAGGGTGAAGTCGTTTTCCACAATCCTATCGAAAAAGAAACAGTTGACCGGTTAATTGACCGAGCCGTTGATAAAAATGATGGCATCATCTTATGCGGGGCAAAGGATATTTTCAGTAATGCCATCGTATCGCTGGCAAAAAGAAGTTCCATACTGACATTACTTAAAGGTTTAGTGAAATTGATTCCCGGCTCCATTCAAGTTTCATTCTTTAGCCGCTTAATTAAAAAGCCGCCTAAACCAAAAGATTATGCGGGCATACCGATCTATCAAGTGATTATTGAAACATCAATGGATGAAGAAGAGCAGTACAAAAAAGATTTTGAAGCCCTGCATTTTGCGCGGTCCAATCATTATACAGTGGATATTATCAGCAAAGGCATTTCAAAAGCGACAGGTATCGAAAAATACTTGGACCATGTCGGCGCAGTTAAAGAAGATACGTATGCCTTTGGGGATAGCCCTAATGATCTGGAAATGCTGGACTACGTGCATACGAGTGTGGCGATGGGGAATGGATGGGATAACGTCAAAGCTATCTCCGATTACGTCACGGACGATGCCAGTAAAGATGGCATCGAAAAAGCCTTGAAGCATTTCAAACTTATCTGAATCGGCATCATTCCTGTCTTTTGCAGTAGACACTCCTATGCTATACTAATTAAGAAACGTTTGTCAGAGCTTTGAACGAACGATTAAATTTAAGCAAATCGAAGGAGGACATTAAGTTGTCTGATAGAAAGTCATTTTATATAACAACACCTATCTATTACCCGAGCGGGAAATTGCATATCGGCAATGCGTATACAACCATTGCCTGTGATGTTTTGGCACGCTATAAACGATTAAAAGGATTCGATACCTTTTATCTGACGGGAACAGATGAGCACGGTCAAAAAATCGAAACAAAAGCGAAAGAATTTAATCAGACGCCACAGGAATATGTCGATGCGATGGCTGAAAGCATCCAGTCTCTCTGGAAAACACTGGAGATTTCCAATGACGACTTTATCCGCACAACAAGCCCGCAGCATAAAGAAGTGGTTGCGAAAATATTTGAAAAACTCCTTCAACAAGGAGATATTTATTTAGGTGATTACGCCGGATGGTACTCTGTTTCTGATGAAGAATTCTTCACTGAGACACAATTAGATAAAGTCTATAAAGATGACCAGGGCAACGTTACAGGTGGTGTGGCACCAAGTGGTCATGAAGTTGAATGGGTGAAAGAAGAATCTTATTTCTTCAAAATGAGCAAGTATGCTGACCGTCTGCTTCAGTACTATGAATCGCATCCGGAGTTTATTCAACCGGAATCCCGTAAAAAAGAGATGGTCAACAATTTCATCAAACCGGGACTGGAAGATTTGGCTGTGTCACGGACAACGTTTGACTGGGGTGTAGAAGTCCCTTCCAATCCTAAACACGTAGTCTACGTTTGGATCGATGCCTTGGCAAACTATATAACAGCCTTGGGTTACGATCCGGATTTAGGCGGATTCGATGATCAGCCAGAAAAATTTAAAAAATATTGGCCGGCCGACGTCCATATGGTCGGTAAAGAAATCGTCCGTTTCCACACGATCTACTGGCCGATCCTACTGATGGCACTGGACTTGCCTTTACCGAAACAAGTCTTCGGACATGGCTGGTTGCTAATGAAAGACGGCAAAATGTCTAAATCCAAGGGCAATGTCGTCTATCCTGAAAAACTTGTCGAACGATACGGCGTCGATGCCGTACGTTATTACCTGATGCGTGAAGTGACCTTTGGCAGTGACGGTGTCTTTACACCTGAAGATTTCATCTCACGTATAAACTATGATCTGGCCAATGATTTAGGGAATTTAGTGAACCGTACCGTTGCGATGATCAATAAGTATTTTGACGGTAAAATGCCGAGTTATCAGGGAGATGTGACGTCATTTGATGAAGCCTTGCGCCTGCAGGCTTTAGAAACAGTCGATGAGTATGAACTGAATATGTCAGCTATGCAGTTCAGTTCGGCCCTTCAATCTGTCTGGAAGCTGATTTCTCGTACCAATAAATATATCGATGAAACAGCACCATGGATGTTAGCAAAAGATGAAACAAAAAGAGAAGCATTGGAAAGTGTCATGGCGCACCTAGCTGAGAGCTTACGTGTAACAGCATTACTCCTGCAACCCATTTTACTGCATACGTCCAAAGCCATTACCGAACAGCTAGGTTTTTCTGACGATGATGTTCGCTTCGATAAGGTCGAATTCACGTCACATGAACAGGAAAAACGGGTCGTAAAAAAAGGCACCCCTATTTTCCCTCGTCTGGATGTGGAAGCAGAAGCTGAATTTATTCAGAGCTGGATGAATCAAGAGAGTGAATCTGAAGGAGAATCAGAAGAGATGGAAGCATTTGATCCAGAAGAAACCACATTGACATCGGTTAAGGATAAAGAGATCAAGTATGATGTCTTTGACCGCATGGAACTTAAAGTAGCTGAAGTGATCGCCGTTGATAAAGTGGAAGATGCGGACAAACTGCTCAACTTCAGACTAGATGCAGGTGACGAAGGCGGACACCGCCAGATCTTGTCAGGTATTGCTGAATTTTACCCTGACCCACAAGAGCTGATCGGAAAAAAAGTCGTCATCGTTGCTAATTTAAAACCGCGTAAGATGCGTGGAGAAATCAGTCAGGGCATGATACTTTCAGCCGAAGATACAGAAGGTAATCTGGCAGTGATCGAAGCGCCTGGTCAAATGCCGAATGGCTCGATCGTAGCGTAATATTAAAATAAGTTAAACGTAAATTCCAACAAAGAGAGAAGCTGTGTCTTTCGACTTTGTTGGAATTTTTCTGCGGATGGTGTATTCTAAATGAGACAAGTGAGACATTAAAAGGAGAGAAACTATGCTTTTCGACACACATACACATATCAACGTAAAAGAATTTAAGGGTGAAGAAGCAGAAGCTATACAGCGCGCGCGTGACAATCAAGTCAGCCGGATGGCGGTCGTTGGTTTCGATACGGCCACAATTAAAAAGTCGCTTGAACTCAGTCGCGACTATGAAGGGGTTTATTCGATCATTGGATGGCACCCGACAGAAGCAGCCACCTATACGGATGCAGTTGAAAACCAGTTGATCGAACAGTTAAAAGGAGATAAAATCGTTGCGATGGGTGAAATGGGTCTTGATTACTATTGGGATACCGCACCTAAACTCGTTCAACACGATGCCTTCAGACGTCAGATTCGGGTTGCGAAAGAATTGCAGCTGCCCGTCAGCATCCATAACCGTGAGGCTACTGAAGATACGTACAAAATACTCAAAGAAGAGCACGCTGGCGATACAGGCGGTATCATGCACAGCTTCAACCTGGACACCTACTGGATGGAAAAGTTTTTAGATATAGGCATGCACATCTCATTAAACGGTATTGTGACGTTCAAGAACGCACCGGAAGTGAAAAAAGTGGCACAAAACGTCCCCTTTGATAAACTGCTGGTTGAAACAGATGCCCCTTATCTGTCACCGATGCCTTATAGAGGAAAGCGCAATGAACCGAGCTATGTTAAATTTGTAGCTGAAGAAGTGGCTAAGCAAAGAGGGCTGCCATTTGAGGAAGTGGCCCGTCAGACTACCCAGAATGCTTTGCGGCTGTTCAAACTGGAAGAGTAAAGGTGAGACATCATGGATAAAATCAAAGAGATCATAGTGGTCGAAGGGAAAGACGATACCAAACGTCTGGCTTTGGCAGTTGAGGCGGATACGATCGAAACAAATGGTTCAGCGATCAATAAAGAAACGCTTGAACGCATTGCCTTGGCACAAGAAACAAGAGGCGTGATCGTCTTTACGGATCCGGACGGCCCGGGTGAAAAGATTCGAAAAATCATTTCCCAACATATCCCCGGTGTGAAGCATGCCTTCATAACCAAGGATCAGGCACGCCGCAAAAGTGAAACCAAAGAAAGCCTTGGCATCGAACATGCATCGGTTGAAACGATCAGAGACGCGCTGAACCAGGTCGTTGAAGAACGCATCGATGCGAAAGAAACAGTGAGCAAAACATTTCTGATGCAGACCGGTCTGATCGGATCGACTAAAGCACGGGCATTGAGAGCAGCCCTGGGGGAAGAGTTGCGTATTGGCTATACTAACGGTAAACAATTGAAAAAACGCCTGACGATGTTCGGCATAACAGAAGCTGAGGTTACAGAAGCTCTAGAGAAGATACGAAAGGAACAACTAAACGATGAATCTTAAAGATATCGCAACACCTAACCGTACAAAAGAAATTCTACAGAAGTATGGCTTTTCAGTAAAGAAAAGTTTGGGACAAAACTTTATCATTGATACAAACATACTCAGAAAAATCGTAGAAGCTGGCGAAATTTCCAAACGAACCACGGTGATCGAAGTGGGTCCGGGTATCGGTGCGTTAACTGAACAATTAGCCAGGCAAGCAGGTAAAGTGATTGCCATTGAAGTCGATAAGCGGTTACTGCCTGTTTTAGCAGACACACTTTCGCCGTATTCGAATATCGAGGTCATTCATGCAGACATACTTGATGTAAACTTAAGCGAGTTCTACTCATCGCATTTAGAAGACGCTGAAGAGATCGTTGTTGTCGCGAACTTGCCTTATTACATCACGACACCCATTATTTTGAGGTTTTTAGAGTCTCGTTTACCGATCGACCGGATGGTACTCATGATGCAAAAAGAAGTGGCCAGTCGGCTGTCCGCTCATCCAAGCACCAAGGCGTACGGCTCGCTGTCGATCGCTGTGCAGTATTATATGGATGCTGAAGTGGCATTCACTGTGCCTAAAACAGTCTTTATGCCTCAGCCGAATGTTGATTCTGCCATTATCAAGTTGAGCAAAAAAGAGAAGGGCGGAATAGATGTTGAAGACGAGCAGTTGTTTTTCACATTGACGCGCTCTGCCTTTGTTCAACGCCGCAAGACGTTATGGAATAATCTGCAGGTCGCTTTTGGAAAAGATAAAGAGGTGAAAGACCAGATGGCGGTAGCCTTGGAAACTGCTCAAATCGATCCAAGTAGACGAGGAGAAACTTTGTCGATCGAAGAATTCGCCAAATTGTCCAATGCATTCTCACATGTCGATCTATCCAAATCGAAAGACTGATCTTTTTAAAATTGAACGTGGTCTAAAGTTGAGAAAACAGCGAAACACGAACGATGTCTAATCGATGATCGAGAGTTATATTAAAAAAAATTAATGTTATCTGCTTTAATCTTTAGTTTATAAGCTTTTATAAACTCATGTTAATTTAATCTTCACAAAAAAACCTATCTTTATTCGCGAATAAGCTTTTAATTTTCGGTTTTTAGTGGTATAATTAGTTTACTACTTTGTGAGGTGAGTCGAAATATGCCAACTACTTTAGCGAGCATTAAGAAATCCTTGGATAGTCAAATTGGAAAAGAAATCAAATTGATTGCTCAAGCTGGAAGAAAAAAGACGATAGAGCGCAAAGGAATTTTAGCAGAAACATATCCTTCTGTTTTCGTTGTAAAACTTGATCAGGAAGAAAACGCAGTAGAAAGAGTATCCTATAGCTACACAGATGTGTTAACGCACTCTGTCGAAGTTGAATTTTCTGAAGAAGTAGAACTTGTTTTAAATTAAACAGAATAATATTGGTAGTAGTATAATTTGTTTTAAATTATGCTACTTTTTTTATGTCTAAAATTGTGGAATAGTGGAGTCGCGGTCCTTTCTTTTTCAAAAGGAAGCCAACTGATTTACAATAAGGTTAAATGGGTCTGCAGAGAGAGGAGGAAGTCGATTGTCTCTATATGAAAAAGCGCCAGCCAAAATCAATCTATGTCTCAACGTATTGCGAAAAAGAGAAGACGGTTTTCATGAAATGGAAATGATCATGACCCCTATCGATCTGGCAGATCGACTGACTTTCAATCTGCGACCTGAAGAGATCAGTCTTGATTCAAACAGTTCATTTATGCCGCTTGACGAACGCAATATCGTTTATCAGACGGCTCGGTTACTCAAAGATACGTATCAGGTGAACCAAGGCGCTGATATTTTTATTGAAAAAAACATTCCCATTGCAGCTGGTTTAGGTGGCGGGAGCAGTGATGCAGCAGCGACCTTGAGAGGATTAAATCGATTGTGGGATCTGAATCTTACAATCGATCAACTCGCACATTTAGGGATACAAATCGGTTCAGATGTGCCTTTTTGCGTATATAATCGAACGGCTTTTGTTTCTGGTAGGGGAGATATAGTCGAACCGATCGAAGCATTCCCTAAAGCTTGGGTCATTCTTGTCAAACCGCCGAAAGGGATCTCGAGTTGGACGGTATTCAAGGACTTGGAGATAAATAGTTTGCCTACTTACGATATTCAGTCCATGCGAGAAAAAATAGAAAACGGGTCGTTTCAAGAAGCCGTTCGATTTGCCGGTAACGCTCTAGAAGTGCGGGCAACCAAACAGAATCCTCTGATCATTGAAGTTAAAGAAAAAATGTTTCGATTCGGTGCCGACACCGCATTAATGAGTGGAACAGGACCGACCGTCTATGGGTTAACACAAAACCTGAAAAAGGCAAAACGTATCGTTAACGGGTTAAAAGGGTTTTGTCGAGAAGTGTATTTAGTCCGAACATTATAATCTGTCAAATAGAGCTTGACAATAGGTGGAGAAAAGTGATATTATTTAAATCGTAATGATTACGATTTGCAAAATTGGAGGATATCAATAATGAAAAATATAAACAAAGTACTTATTTCACTTCTTTCGCTCTCAACTTTGGCTGCATGTTCTGCGGATACAATGGAATCGACAGATGGAACGGAAACGGACGATGCGGTTTCTAATGAAGAAGAAAAACTGTCCGTGGTGACGACCTTTTATCCAGTGTATGAATTTACGAAGCAAGTAGCCGGAGACCGTGCTGAGGTTGAATTGATGATCGCTGGCGGTACAGATGTGCATCGCTATGAGCCAAGTGCGAGAGACATCGCCTTGATCAATGATGCGGATATGTTTGTTTTCAGCAGTCATGAAATGGAAACGTGGGTAGAAAGCATGCTGGCTTCTCTTGATAATGAAGACATTATCATTGTGGAACAAGCCGAGGCCATTGATTTGATGGAACCGTTAGCGGATGATCATGGAGATGAAGACGATGATCACGGTGAAGAGGAAGACGATGCGCATGGTTTGGATCCGCATGTCTGGTTAGATCCGGTGTTAGTTCAGGACCAGGTGGAAACAATGAAAGAAGCATTTATCGCAGTGGATCCAGAAGGTTCGGATGACTATACTCAAAGAGCCGAAGAATTTCAGTCCGAATTACAAGAATTACATGAGATGTACGAAGATGCTTTCAGTGAAGCGACGCAAAGACGTTTCGTTACTCAGCATGAAGGTTTTGGTTATTTAGCTCGACGTTATGATTTAATTCAAATGGGAATTGGAGGAGTGACAACCGAAGTGGAAATCAGTCCTTCACGCATTGCAGAAATCAATCATCTCGTTGAAGATTATGATATTCCTGTGATCTATTATCAGGAAGGGTCGAACTCTTCGATTGCTGAAACTGTCGCAAATGAAACAGGAACTGAAATAGCGGAATTATATAGCTTGGCATTCCTGCCCGAAGATATAGAAGATGAAGGTGAAGGATACATTGAGGCCATGACAAGGAATCTAGAAGCGCTTCAGAAAAGCATTCAATAAATAAGGAATATTAGTAATGATGATTTAAGGAGAGCAGGGAATACTATGCAATATATAAAGGTGAAAGATTTAGCCTTTCACTATGGAGATGAACCAGTACTTGAAAACATCTGTTTTGAAGTCAAGGCTGGTGATTTTGCTATGCTTACTGGTGAAAATGGTGCAGCCAAGTCGACGCTGCTACGCAACATCTTAGGATTATTAAAACCGACTAAAGGGTCCGTGACATTAGCTGATAAAAATATTGAAGGGGAGAAACTGGTCATTGGTTACATCCCTCAACAAGTGGCTTCATTTAATGCCGGATTTCCCAGTACCGTATTGGAGCTCATAAATTCTGGCCGTTATCCAAGAGGGAAATGGTTCAAAAAACTGGATGCAGAAGATAAAGAGCATGTAAGAAAAGCACTGGAATCTGTCGGCATGTGGAATGAGCGCCACAAAAAAATAGGAGAATTATCGGGCGGCCAGAAACAACGCATATCTATCGCACGCGTTTTTGCGATGGATCCAGATTTATTTATTTTAGACGAACCGACAACAGGAATGGACGTCAATTCCAGAGAAGAGTTCTATAAGTTACTTCAACATGCGAGTGAGTACCATAATAAAGGGATTTTGATGGTGACTCATGATCACGAAGAAATTAAACGTTATGCCAACAAACATATTGAACTCATTCGAAAGGAGGATTCGCCATGGAGATGTTTTTCTATGGATTCATGCAAAGAGCTTTCCAAGCATCCATCCTCATTTCGTTAATTGCACCTATTCTAGGTTTGTTTTTAATTCTCAGACGCCAATCTTTAATGGCTGATACGCTTTCACACGTTTCTTTAGCGGGGGTGGCGTTAGGCTTGCTTTTAGGAATCGATCCGACATGGACAAATATCATTGTCGTTGTAATTGTGGCAGTGTTATTGGAATATTTACGGAAAGTCTACCGGTCCTATTCTGAAATTTCGATCGCCATACTCATGTCAGGCGGAATGGCTGTGGCGTTAGTCTTGATGGGGTTAAATGATAGTGGGGCAACACTCAGTATAACGCAATTTCTCTTTGGTTCTATCGTGACCATATCCGTTCAGCAGGTCTGGATGTTGTTAAGTTTAACGATCCTGATCATTGTTTTATACGGGGTGTTCCGTAAGCCGATGTATACACTGACTTTTGACGAGGAGACTGCTTACACTGCAGGGTTACCGGTTCAAGTTATGTCGGTTCTGTTTAACGTTTTAACGGGAGTGACCATTGCCTTGATCATGCCTATTGTAGGCGCCCTCTTGGTTTCGGCCATATTGATACTACCAGCGGCTATTTCCTTGCGGTTGAGCAAAAGCTTCAATGGCGTCATTTTTATAGGCATAGGTGTAGCGATGCTGGGAATGATACTGGGACTTATCAGTTCTTATTATTTAGGGACACCTCCGGGTGCATCCATCACGATTATTTACATCGGTATTTTTTCATTGACCTCTATGCTTAAAAAAACAATATAGAACAAAAAAGCCGAGACAGCTGTCTCGGCTTTTTGTTCGTTTTCATATTTCATAGATTTTTTTCGAATGAAAACGTATATTTATTATTGGTCTATGATTTGTTCACAACATCTTTTGTATACACTAAAAAAACATGATACACTTTCAAGTGAGACATTATGATAAAGGCATGATAAATACGTTTGAAAATGTTAAGTACATCCTAAGGAGGAATAGAAAGGAATGATTGCAGATCTGTTTGTTAATTTTTCAATAGGTATTTCCCTAATTTTCATCTATATGCAGTTGAGATGGAAAAGTCACGAAAAATCAGCCGCTCCGGGTCTATCTGTACTCATAGATGGATTAAGCGGCGGATTAATGGGATTTATTTTGATGTATTTTTCTATTCCTATAACTGCGGAGACGATTTTAGATTTCAGGTATGTGCCGATCATGCTGATGGTTCTTTTTATTGGGAAATGGCCAGCCATTATTAGCAGTTTGGTTATTATTATGAGTCGGTTTTACATAGGGATGAATCGGTCAGCGATATATGCCATCTTGATGGTGAGTATCCTGTTGGTCGGATACCTGATACTGAATAAACTATTTGAAAAGGAAGAACGGATGTTGAGGAAAGGGCTTTACTTAACCTTCTATTCCAATACTGTAATGATTTGTTTTCTTGTTTTTTTGGTGGAAGACTTACATATAGACCTGCTGATACTTCTTTTATGGATCACTTCTACAATAGGGGGAGTGGCATCCGTCTATCTAGTGAATTACATAAGGAATTCAGAATATCTGTTCAACAAGTATCAAGTCGAGTCATCAACAGATTTTCTGACAGGTTTAAGCAACTTCAGGCGGT
>NZ_JAWOBT010000080.1:0-16293 GCF_046484155.1 Alkalibacterium sp. | reverse complement strand
TCCAGTTTCTTCTATACATAAGCGGTTATTTGCGAGTAGTTGTTAGGTTGTGAAGTATGATAAACCACTCCCCTCAACTCCATACTCTTTAAGAAATGAAGCCTTATAATCGTTGGTGTGAAAGCAATCTCACAACGGTATATGGCTTCTTTTTTCTATGTGTGCAGCAAGTGTGTGCATGCGAACGAATGTTTGTATATAAAACGTGCATTTATTACCGGAATATAGTAAGCTATCAGTGACTTGAAAATGATGAATGAAGAGCAGAGGGTGTCTATTAAATTAGGCACTCTTTTTTTGTTGTAATCAAGTATCGTTTAAAAGATTTAAAACAATGCAAATAAACGGTATAATGGAAATGGAATGAGAAGAGTAACTCCTTCTTTTGAAGGGGTGATTGGGTATTTGAGCTTGTAATGGTTCCTTCAGCCGGATTTAATCTGTGTGCCGGGAAACGACCCGAAAGCTGGTATGATAGCAGTAAATATCCGTCCAGTCCCGAAAAAGATAGGAATCGGGGTTTCATTGAAAATATAAATAAGATAAATAAATATGATTTTAAAGGAGTGTTCAAATGAAGCCAACCGCATTAGTGTTTTTTGATTTGGATGGAACATTGTTAAATGACAAGTCATTAGTGGATGAAGAGGTAAAGGAAGCGCTTGTTCAGCTGAAAGCAAAGGGTGCAGTACCTTTTATAGCGACTGGAAGAAGCCCGCTGGAAATCCAGCATGTACTGGAAGAAACGGTCATCGATTCCTTCATTACCCTCAACGGACAATATATCCAATATGAAGGGAAAGAAGCGTACCGTAATGTTATTCCGAAGTCACAGGTGGATCTCCTGAAACAAATGATGAATGAAAAGAAACTGCCGCTTTCTCTATATAGTAATGACAAGATACGAACCACACGCTATAGTGAAACGTTGAAAAAGGCCTATAACTTTATCCATGAAAATCCGCCTGAAATTGATAGTACCCTTGGCGAAAAAGAGGAGATCCTGATGATGCTTGTGGTGAATGAAGATCCTTCCCTGGATCATGAATTCATCGATGCATTCCCGGAGCTGTCATTTTACCGGAATGGACCTTACAGCATGGACACGATCACAAAAGGAAATTCCAAAGCAACGGGCATTGATGCTTTACTTAAAGCCATAGAAATGGAAAATGTGCCGCTATACGCATTTGGAGACGGACCGAATGACAAGGAAATGCTGGAACGTGCTGATTACAGTGTGGTGATGGCTAATGGAACCGATAACGTAAAGGAAGCAGCCGACTACATCACCTCCACAAATACGGATGGCGGAATCGTAGAGGGGTTAAAACACTATAAGTTGATCGACTAATAATATAAAGCAGATAAGAGGGTGGGGCAAGGTGTTCTTTATTGAAAGAAACACTTATTCCAGCCTCTTTGACATCTTTCGCAGTCTTTAATAGTGAAAAAACACTTGTCTGATTGATCGGATCGGGACTCGTTCTGAATATCAAGCTTCGTTAATTCACTGCTATACTATCTTTGCGACTAGTTTCTCCGATGAGCCTGCAAACTGAACAAGAAGCAGGAGCAGGTGGGCAATGCCGATGGCGCACAAGTGGAGTCAGAAACCACAACTGGGCTAACAAGCAATGAGAAACAATATGCAGGTGATTAGAAAAACAAGTTGAAAGATCAATTAAAAGAGTTTGACTGGTGAAAAAATCAATTCTTCACCTTGGTTCACATTGCACTATGGTATCATAAAGTATATTCATATTCTGGAAGAAATAGGTCGAGGACGTAGCAGCCAATGCTTGAGGCGATTACTCAACTGGAAAAAAGAGTTACGGCTATATCACCTTCACTGAAGGGTGGATGGAAGACGTTAGTCGCTATAATAAACCAAAAATAATTTTCAAATCAGATTTAGTTTATCTGTTTTCTAGAGGGAGAAAAATATGCTTTACAAATCACATGTCATTGTCACTTATGCCGCAGTACTACCGATACTTGTTTCAACCGATTCTTTAACTATTGGAAACGTTATTGCTCTGGGGATCGGTTCGCTCTTGCCGGATATCGACCACCCGAAATCCTTTATCGGCAACCGAACACGAGGTGTCAGCGATGGCATAAGCATGGTCTTCGGACATAGAGGATTGTTGCACTCTATAGTAGGCGTTATCTTCTTCCTGCTGGCATCCCAGTTCATTTTGTCGTCTTTTCAGCAGCCTTTAGAATGGGCTTACTGGTTTACTGCCGGCTATATTGCTCACTTAGTCGAAGACTCTTTTTCAAAAACCGGTGTGGCATGGCTACAGCCAGTTTATAACAAGAGGATACAGTTTGGTTTTAAGCTGATATATTACAAGACTGGAAAGATGAGCGAGACGGTTCTTTTTCTAGCCGCTTGTGCCGGACTGTTCTACCAGCTTGTGCTTCTTACCACTTAGGTATCGTTATATATTTAGATACAACACTTGCTGGTCGACTATGCCGTTGCGTATAACGAGTATGGCGGAATAATAGAAGGTTTAAAATTTTTCAAGCTGATCGACTGGCGATCCTGCAGAAAAATCAGAGTGGTGGATGCCTAAGTGTTGGAATACCTGACTAATCAATAAAAAAAGGAGGGAGTCATGGGTGATTCAGATAATAAACTAAGCGATGAATTAGCTCGAAATAGAACTGAATTAGCAAAACTACGAAATGATCTAGCAGAGAGCAGAACACTCCAAGCTGCTGAACGTACGTATGCGGCTTGGATTCGTACAGGGTTTACCATTGCTGGGGCTGGATGGACATTGGTCTCGGTTTTGCAAGGCTCCGATAATCGATTGGCCATTTTATTTGTAGGAGGGGCACTGATTGTTCTTGGTTTATTGTGTTTTGTATATGCCTGGATAGGATTTAAATCAGTCTATGATTTTTTGAAAGAAAATTCCAGAAGTGCGCATAGGAATTATCCGTTCAAAATGAACCTGATTACAGTGACCATACTTTCCACTTTATTGTTTATCATATTTGTCGTGGGTTACGGACTGTTGTTATTTTAAATAAAGTGAGAATTCAAGATGAACACTTGGAAGAAAGGTATGGAGCGTTTCAAGTTTTCCAGGTCCTGCTGTCAGTTTTCAAGCTATTGATTGACCATAAACAAAAGAAGGGATAACCACAACGGTTATCCCTTCACTATTAAGTAAGTTAACGATTAATATGCTCACGATTTTTAACACTGATATTTCCTAGTGTTCGGTATAGCGGTATGATATCGGTTTTCTTGGGGAACTCGAACCGCTGATCTTTCAGACGTTCATTGTTTGATTTTTGATAGGCATTTTCCAAATACGTAATCATTAACTCGCTATCATCTATGCCAGTACCGGCTGTTTCCATTTCTACGTTGATAATGGAGTCCAGAAAAATAGATTTGAAGGATACTTTTTTACCCGTGGCGCCCTGTTTGTCGACGAAGAGGATGCGTAAGGATGTAAAGACAAGCGCATCACGAATCATTTGATACCCCATTGTGATTTTCTCCTCTTCAAATAGATAGTCTCCGTATTCTTCTGTCAATTCCTCTGGTGATTTTTCTGAATAATTCCCAAACGCGCCCTGCATTACAGAGTTGAAAGTGAATCCTGCCATATCATCATCTCGCTTTCTTTATCATGCCTTTAAGTATAACACTTCTGATAATTAAAAAAATCCTGCCCCGCTAAAGCGGGACAGGATTTTGTGTTTAAGTAGTCAAGTTGTTGAATTCTCTTATTTTCCCATCTATCCCTCTAGGGAAATGATGATACAACTGGGCGAGTAAGCTGGGATCACGACTCGTCATTAAAAGTAAATCGTTCACACACTTAATTAATTCGTAATGTTTATAGGTGCTTTTCTTAGCATCAGAATCTTTGTATTGCGCTAAATCATCTAGAACTTCGTGGAATTCGGTTACAAAGGATTTGAACTCTGATCCGTTATCCAGTAGTACAGATTTTAAAGCCTGATTTTTTTTATGAAGGCTTAAAGTATATTCTTCAAATGTCATCCCTATTGATTCGGCATGTCGTCTCAAGTCAGCATAATCATTTTCACTTGTTTCGCTCATATTATCACCTCTACTTACTACAAGTTTTTTATAAAAGTTGAGTAAGTTATTTTCCTGTTACTTATTATATGATGTTAAAGCATTAAAGTAAACGTTGGAAGGTCAACTCTCATAAAGATAAAAAAGATTGTTCAAAGCATGGACACTAAGCGTTTGTTTAACTGGATATTATCAGACTTATTGAACTGAAGGGTGGTTTTAAATGATAATAAATAGCCGTTCGTCACATTCTATTCACATTATAATGTAAGCGCTATGTTATTTAAGATGACAACTAAAATGAGTTATAAATAAGAATAAGATTAGAAAACGATGATAAAGGCGAATGCGAAACCATTGACATTCGGATTTATAGTGTATAAACTTTGAAAAATAACGCGAATCATTAAAGGAATCTCATTTTTATAATATTAATCTCATTTAGGAGTGGGTCATATGTTAATAAACCAACTTGAAGAGGAACTGAATAAGTGCTATCCCACCACGGTAAAGTGGCGCAGGCATTTACATCAGCACCCGGAACCGTCATTTGAAGAATGGCAGACCAGACGATTCATCGCAGATAAATTAAGAGCGTTCGGTTATACAGAGGTCGAAGAAAATGTAGGGGGCGGTGGTGTTGTCGCTTACCTAAGAGGAAGTGAAATAGGACCAACGATCGCTTTTCGCGCTGACTTTGATGCGTTACGCATAGAAGAACAGACCGGTTTACCCTTTGCATCACAAAATCAGGGGGTCATGCATGCCTGTGGTCATGACGGGCATACCGCGACCTTGCTCAGTTTGGCTAAGGTGATGAAAGGACATGAAGAGGAACTGGCAGGCTCGATTAAATTTATCTTCCAGCATGCGGAAGAGGTTTTGCCTGGTGGGGGGAAAGCGATGGTCGATGCAGGCGTGCTGGCGGATGTGGAGGCTGTCTACGGGTTACATTTGAGATCACCACTTGAATTCGGTACGGTATCGTATTGTTCAGGGTATGCTATGGCCGCTGCTGATTTCTTCGACATTACGATCCAAGGAAAAGGTGGGCACGCAGCCTATCCAAATGGCACGGTCGATTCGGTCGTCGTGGCCTCACACGTGGTCAATCAGCTGCAAACCATTATTAGTCGAAACAAAGATCCTAAAAAAGCCGGTGTCTTAACTGTCTCCACACTGAAAGCGGGAGACGGGGCGCACAATGTCATTGCAGACAAGGCATCGATCAAAGGAACAGTAAGGACCTTTGATCCGGAATTAAGAGATTTGATCGAAGGGAAAATGAAAACCATGACAGAAAGTATTTGTGACGCCCATGATGCCACGTGCGAGGTCAACTATATACGCGGCTATCCGGCACTATTCAATCATGAAAAAGAAACGGCACTGATTCAGATGTTATTCGAAACGAACCGTACAGATATGACGGTCGAATCGATTCCTCTGCGTATGGGAGGGGAAGATTTCGCTTATTACCTGCAGGAGAAACCCGGCTCATTCTTTTTTGTCCATTCAGGAAATAAAGCCAAAGGGATTATCTACCCCCATCATCATCCTAAATTTGATTTTGATGAACGCGCCATGTTAGTCGGAGCGAAATGTTTCGTGGATATTATTGATCATTACTTATTAAGCGGCGTGGGAGCAGCAGCGGAAACCAAAACCGCAGCCTTAGACTAAGAGTGAAAGAAGGGTGACACATGACTTTAGACAAATGGAGACAAGAGTTAGCAGATAACTTTCAGGAAACAGTGAAATGGCGAAGATATTTACATGAACATCCGGAACCCTCGTTTGAAGAGGTGGAGACAGCCAACTATATCATTGAACAGTTAGAAAAAATCGGCGTAGATGACATTCGAACGAACGTCGGAAATGGCTACGGTATTGTAGCCATGATCGAAGGGAAACACGCTGGACCGACCATTGCCTTGCGGGCTGACTTCGATGCCCTGCGCGTGACAGAAGAAGTCGAGAGTGCCTTCAAGTCCAAAGAAGAAGGCATCATGCACGCCTGTGGCCACGATGGTCATACTGCGTCACTGCTCAGTGTCGCTAAAGTACTGGTGAACCACCGGGATGAGCTGCAAGGCAATATCGTCTTGCTGCATCAGCACGCGGAAGAAGTTCTGCCTGGAGGGGCCAAATCGATGGTGGAAGACGGCGCACTGGATGCAGTTGATTATGTGTTCGGCATCCATCTCGGTGCCGAGCAACCATTAAATAAAGTCTATTACAATTACGGGTTCGGGTCAGCAAACTCCGATACCTTTTCAATGAAAGTCCAGGGTAAAGGTGGACACGGGGCTGCGCCTCACGATACCCATGATGCCCTGACTGTCGGCACCCAGATCATCACGAATTTACAGCAGATCGTGAGTCGCATGACCGATCCCGTGAAGCCTGCCGTTTTAACCTTTGCCGGTTTTCAAGCAGGCGGGGAGGCCTACAACATTATCGCGGACACGGCAGAGATAGTGGGGACAGTCAGGACCATGCACCAGGATATCCAGCAACTGATGGAATCAAAATTAAAAACCATGAGTGCACAGATTGCAGACGCTTATGACGCAACCGTGGAGATCGATTATACCCACGGTTACCCGTCCATTCAGAACACTTCTGAGGAAGTAGATAAAGTCAAAGTAGCATTTCTGACTGCCTTTCCAGCTGAGGAAGTGGAAGAAGTGGAGGGACAAATGGGTGGCGAGGATTTCGCCTACTTCTTATTAAACAAACCAGGAGCATTTTTACGCGTCGGGGCCAAGCCGCCTGAAAACGAGATTGCTTATCCGCATCACCATCCGAAATTTGAAATCGATGAGCAAGCGCTGCTGAGATCCGGGGAGGTCTTTTTAACCATTGTCGATAGTTACTTAATGAATTAAGTTATGTTTTAAGAGGAAAGAAGGGGAGAAGATGAAAAAGTATATTGGAAAAAGGTTGCTGACAGCTATTCCAGTGCTGCTGATGATAACGATTGGAGCGTTTATCATGATCAACCTGGCACCCGGTGAGCCGACTGATCTGTATGTCACGCCCGATGCGACCCAGGCACAAATTGAAGCAACGAGACGAGCGCTAGGTTTAGACCAGTCCTATCCGATACAGTATGTTAGATGGTTAGGGCGCGCGCTGGTAGGCGATTTGGGTGTGTCGTTTTCTACCCGGTATCCGGTTTTACCTATCATCATCTCAAGATTAGGGCCAACCATTGTTCTGATGGGCGCGACACTATTATTTTCTTACATCGTGGCGATTCCTTTAGGGATCATCAGTGCACGAAAACAAGGGACTTGGATCGATACATTCCTGACAGCCGGAGCCTTTGTAGGCGTATCGATTCCGAACTTCTTCCTGGGGTTGGGACTCATTTATATTTTCGCTGTTCGACTGGATTGGTTTCCAACTGGTGGAATGATCGAACTGGGTCGTGAGGGAGGGATATTGAAGGTCATGCACCATTTAGTGTTGCCGGTGATCGTACTTTCTGCTTTCTATATCGCGAATATGACGCGTTACATGCGCTCGACCATGATTCAAGTCTATGGGGAAAATTATATCCGTACAGCCACGGCGAAAGGTCTGGCTCAGCGAGTCATCCTGACCAAACACGGAATCAGGAATGCTCTGATCCCTGTTATCACGATTATCGGTACAGATCTACCGCGACTGGTGGGTGGAGCTATCGTAACGGAACAGATTTTTCAGTGGCCGGGACTCGGTCGCTTGACCATTACCGCGATTCAACAACGAGACTTGCCGATACTCATGGCCATCACCATCTTGTCAGCGATCGTTGTGTTACTGGCCAATGTACTAGTCGATGTGATGTATGCCGTCGTTGACCCACGCATTAAATACGATTAGGAAAGGAGAATGTGAGATGGCTCAAAACATAGGAAACAAAAATGCTGAAGCACTGTTCCATTTAGTGGATGCACGCGAACGACTGTCGTTTCCCGATAGCACTGCTGAAGGGATCTCGGACGAAGGCGATAGTTATGTCAAAACGATTGCCAAGCGTTTTTTCAAGAATAAAGTAGCCGTCGTCAGTTTAGTCGTTTTCATGGTGATGCTGCTCGTTGCTGTGTTTGCCACACAACTTTCTCCGCATCCTAGAGATGGTATTGCAGGCCAATTTCAGGCCGCACCTTACGAGAACTTTTATCTCGGGACAGACGACATCGGCCGAGACGTCTTGACGCGACTCATTCACGGCACCCAAGTATCCATGATCGTCGGATTGGGATCCGTCGCCATTTATGTTGTCATCGGCACAACGTTAGGTCTCGTATCCGGTTACTTTGGCGGATTCATTGACGGCTTGATCATGCGGATCACAGAAGCCGTGATGTCGTTTCCGTTCTTTATGGTGATACTGACCTTAGTGTCACTCTTAGGCTCGGGCATCTGGGTCGTTACAGCCGTGCTGGGGATACTCAGCTGGCCACCACTCGCTCGATTGGTGAGAGGACAGGTTCTGATGCTGAAGGAACAGGATTTTGTGCTCGCAGCCGTATCAACCGGATATTCCACACCGGGGATACTGTTCAAACATATCCTGCCGAATGTGATTTCACCGATTTTAGTGAACGCGACATTTGGCATAGCCACAGCGATCTTGACTGAGGCATCATTAAGTTTCTTGGGTGTCGGTGTTCAGAAACCGCGTCCAAGTTGGGGGAACATCTTATCAGAAGCACAGTCACTGCGCGTCTTGACCTCGCAGCCTTGGAGATGGGTTCCGGCCGGTATTCTTATCTTTATTGCCGTCTTAGCCATCAACTTCATCGGGGAAGGCTTAAGAGAAGCCATTGAAGGGGAAACAAAAAATTAAAGATGTCAGTTGAGAAAAACCTTTTGAAAAGATATAAAAGGAACGTTATAAAAGATAAGGGGAGATCGATATGTCAAATTGGAAAAAACTTACAAAATATTCCACATTATTATTTGCTTCAACAGCACTGCTTGCTGCCTGTACCGGAGCTGATGTGCCAGATTTAGAAGACAGCCAACTTGACGGAGAAGAAACGGAAGGAACGTCACCGAGTGTCTCAAAAGGCGATACCTCTACATTGATGGTCGGTCTGACAAATGCACCGGATAGTTTTAATCCGTTCTACCGACCAGGTGTCTCGGCAACGTGGATCCAACGCTTCTTTTATGACAGTTTACTCAATATGCCGACAGCAGATAGTTTCGAACCCGGCATCGCGACCATGGAAACGGAAGACAATCAAGTCTTTACCGTGACTGTCAATGCCGATGCCAATTGGAGTGACGGAACGCCTGTCACCGCTGATGACGTGGCCTTTACATTGAATACGATTGCGGATCCGGGCGTCGAAACAACGCTGGGAACGAGCGTCGCCATGCTGGAAGGCACGGATTCATCCGGCATTCGCGAAGACGGACAGGAAGAACTGACCGGTGTTGAAGTGGTCGATGAGAAGACGTTAACGCTGACGACGAAACAGCCGGTTGATTTAAATTACATTTCGGAATTCTTAGGTTTCAATGTACTCGTTGCACCCAAACATATCTTTGAAGATATCGAACTTTCAGAAATCCCCAACTCACAAGCGGCGACGAAACCGTCAGTCTTTAGTGGAGCATTTACGTTTGTTGAATACGACAATAATAACTACGTGCATTTAGAAGCGAATCCAGATCACTACCGTGGTGAACCGGAAATTAAAACTGTTTATGCAAAAATCATGAATGGAACGTCACTGATTACTGAATTCCAGGCAGGCAACTTACACATGACTGCCGGCGGGGGCATCGGAATGGTTCCTGTTCAGGACATCGGCATGCTGGAAGATCTGGAAGATGTTGTCGTCGAAGAATACCCCTCTTTTAATGGCCAATACATGGTCATCAATAATGAAAAATATGACGATCCTCAAGTTAGACGTGCCTTTGCTCATGCGATCGATAGAGAAACGATCGTCGAAGACTTGTTGGGCGGACGCGGCGAAGTGTTAGCTTCAACGTATTCATCGGCTAGTCCATACAAAGATGCGGATGTCGAACCGCTTGAATACGATCCGGAGTTAGCCAAAGAGTTGCTGGAAGAGGCTGGATTTGATTTCGAAACACCGATCGAGCTTGTTGTTCCGACAGGCAATGCGGTCCGTGAACAGTCAGGTAATCTGATCGAACAATGGCTGGAAGAAATCGGCTTGACGGTCAACCAGTCCAATTACGATTTTCCAACCTGGTTATCCATGGCACAAGATTTAGACTATGATATCGGTCTAATGGGCTGGGGACATACCGCTGATCCGAACATTGCATCTTATATCCAAACCGGTGGGGCATCAAACAACATGGCCGTCTCTGATCCAGTTATTGATGAATTGATCGAAAGCGGCATGTCAGAAACCGAGTTTGATGCACGTTTTGCTATTTACTCTGACCTGCAAAAACACCTGCAGGAACAAATGCCAGTCGTTCCTCTATACTCTGATTCCCAATTTAGTGTTCAAGCCGATACGTTGAATGGTGGAATCAAAGAATACTGGGCTGGCTCATTACACGATCTAGTTGATTGGTCCATCGATCCTGAAGAATAAAAAAGGAAGAGCAGGCAGACACGGTAACAGGCGTAGTTATCGTGTCACCCTTTTTTAAAATAGGAATGACCAGAAAGATTGAGGTGAAAGAAATGGAAGACACAACAGTACTCGAAGTGAAAGATCTAGCAATTTCTTTCCAGACATTCGAAGGGGTCGTTAAAGCAGTCAGAGGGGTGGGTTTTTCTCTGAAAAAAGGAGAAACATTAGCCATTGTTGGAGAGTCGGGAAGTGGTAAATCCGTTTCTACAAAAGCTATTAATCGCTTATTGCCACAAAAAAATACGATCATAGAACGTGGCGAGATCATCTTTGAAGGGCAGGATCTCTTAAAGATCTCTGAAAAAGAGATGCAGGCAATCAGAGGGAACGATATCGCGATGATTTTCCAGGATCCGATGACATCTTTGAACCCGACGATGCAGGTAGGGAAACAAATTGCAGAACCGATCATTGCGCATAAAAACGTCAGTAAAGAAGAAGCGAAAGCAAAAGCTCTGGAATTAATGAAACTGGTGGGCATCCATCAGCCGGAAAAATCATACAAGAGCTACCCGCATCAGTTTTCAGGCGGGATGAGACAACGGGTGATGATTGCGATTGCTTTAGCCTGTGAACCTAAGATCCTTATCGCCGATGAACCGACGACCGCACTCGATGTGACGATTCAGGCACAGATACTCGACTTGATGAATCAGTTGAAAGATGAGCTCGATACCTCGATTATTTTTATTACCCATGATTTAGGGGTCGTCGCTCAAATGGCGGACAGAGTGGCAGTCATGTATGCGGGTCAAGTCGTTGAGATCGGGACGGCTGATGAAATCTTCTATAATCCGATGCATCCTTATACATGGGGACTACTGGCATCGATGCCGACGTTAGATGTGAATAAGAAGAATTTGTACACCATTCCGGGATCACCACCTAACCTGCTGCATCCTCCTGTTGGCGATGCTTTCGCTGCCAGAAATGATTATGCCCTAGCGATCGACTTCCATGAAGAACCGGAACTGTTTAAAGTGACGGACACCCACTATGCTAAAACGTGGCTGCTCCATCCGCAAGCGCCGATTGTGACACCCCCTCTAGAAGTGGTCCGGCGGAAAGAAAGGTATGAGTCATTGTTTTCAAGAAAGACCTACTCAAATAAAGCAGGAGGTGGCGCGCGTGTTAACTGAACCCAGAGAAAAGAAGGCCATCGTGGAATTCAAAGCACTGAAACAATATTTCAATGAAGGCAAAAAATCAGAAGTACGGGCAGTCAAGGACGTGAGCTTTTCCATCTATGAAGGGGAAACCTTTGGGTTAGTCGGTGAATCCGGAAGTGGGAAATCGACGACGGGGAGAGCCTTGATCAAATTAGGTGAAATAACGGGCGGACAGATCCTTTATAAAGGGGAAGATATCACCCAAATCAAACGCCGCAAAGATCTGCTTAAATTCAGAAAATCGATGCAGATGATTTTTCAGGATCCTTATGCCTCACTCAATCCACGGCTGACCGTCAAAGAGATAATCGGAGGGGCCTTGAAAGTACACGGACTGGAAACGGACAGTGCGAAACGCACGGAAAAAGTCTATGCGCTATTAGAATCGGTGGGGCTCAACAAGCAGTTCGCCAATCGCTACCCGAGGGAATTTTCTGGTGGACAGTGTCAGCGGGTAGGGATCGCCAGAGCGTTAGCCGTTCAACCGGATTTTATCATCGCCGACGAAGCAATCAGTGCACTGGACGTTTCCATACAAGCACAAGTCGTCAACCTCTTGAAAGAGTTGAAGGAATACAACAATTTAACGTATTTATTTATAGCACATGACTTATCCATGGTCAAATACATCAGTGACCGCATCGGTGTGATGAACAGCGGACGCATTCTGGAAGTGTCCAATGCGGAGGAGCTCTACGAGGCACCGCTCCATCCGTATACGGAATCACTGTTGTCAGCTATTCCGACACCTGATCCTGAAGCTGAGCGGCATCGTGTCCGGACCGAGTATGATCCCGACTATCATCATTACGATAATTTAAACGGGGTCGGGCTGCATGAAATTGCACCGGAACACTTTATTTATTGTCATGAGGATGAAGTACCTTTATACCGTAAAAAGCGACAAAGGTTATTGAAAAAGGCTAAGCAGTATGCTTGATCCCTTATTATATGAAGAGAACCACAGAGCGGCATAACGAGAAGATACCGGTAAAAGCAATCTTCTCGCTCGTGTCTTTTTAATACATAGGAGGAGATAAAATGATGACAACAGAGCTTTCCGTAAAAGATATCATCCAGGAACGCAAAGAAGAATTCTTCGATTATCTGCGTCTAGCCTCGGTATCCACTCAAAATAGAAACATACCGGCTACGGTGAAATACGTGGAACAGATGATTCAAAAAACGGGTGGAGAAACGCAAGTGCTGGATGATTGTGGGGGAAACCCGGTCGTTTACGGCTACTTTCCTGCGGGTGGAAAAGGGGACCCGGATAAAACAGTGCTTTTTTATAACCATTATGACGTGCAGCCGGAAGACCCACTAGATGAATGGGAGAGTGAACCGTTTGAACCGACGGTAAGAGACGGGAAGCTTTTCTGTAGAGGTGTGGCAGACAATAAGGCGAATTTCGTGGTCCGCTTATATGCTGTTCAAGCCTTAATGGCGACAGAAGAAGGGTTACCGTGTAACGTGAAATTTTTAGTGGAAGGTGAAGAGGAAAACGGCAGTCCGAATCTGGGTGCGTACATTGAAAAGTATGCCGATCTATTCAGTAGCGACGGCTGCATCTGGGAATTCGGCGGCAAAGATGAGGAAGAAAATTTTGTCATCCAAACGGGTGTTAAAGGCCTGGCTTATTTTGATCTGGTGGTCGAGAGTGCGAACGTCGATATCCACTCGTCACTTGGAGCGGTCATCGACAATGCAGCCTGGCGGTTGACACACGCCTTAGCAAGCCTGAAGGACAAAGAGAATCAGGTCCTGGTCGATGGCTTTTATGATAATATCGAAGAGCCTACTGCTTACGCGCGTGAGGTCGTGAACAAGCAAAAAGTAAACAGTGAGAAAATGACAAAGATATATGGATTGAAGCAGCCGTTTATTACAAAAGATCTTGACTGGTCAACAGAAGAGGCCCTGACCTTTTATCCGACGATGACGATCAGCGGATTGCTGTCAGGGTATACGGACGAGGGCACAAAAACAGTCTTACCTAGAAAGGCATCCGCAAAACTGGATTGCCGCTTGGTCCCCGGACAGGATCCAAAACACATTGAACGAGTCATCAGGCAACATCTGGATAAAGAAGGGTTCCAGGATGTCGAACTGCTTCTACTCAAGGGATTGAAAGCATTCCGTTCAGACTTGGAAAGTCCGTTCGTGCAGACAGTCAAAAAGGCTGCCGAGAAAGTCTACGGAAAGGAAGCAGGAGTCATCTTATCACCCACGAATCCTGGGTCAGGCCCAATGGTTTATTTTGGAGAATACCTAAACGTACCTGTAGCGAGCAGTGGTTGTGGGTACGCAGAATCAAAAGCGCATGGTCCCAATGAATCGATAAGATTGAAAGATTTTGAAGAGGGTGCCTTACACATGGTTCAATTCCTCAAAGAATTTCAAACAGCCTAAACAGAGCAAATGCTCTGTTTTTTTGTATAAAAATATGCAAAAGGTAGTTTTGTAAACAGAAGGTTTAGAAAAGGTAAAGTTTGTTACGAAAGTGTGAACAATAGGTAAATGAAATGAAAGATTGATAGTGAACGATTTAACAAGGAATGAAAACGTAAAACATTCATATTTATACAGTCAATCACGAATATTAACAACAGCCAGTTACATGTTTATTCGTTTTCTAACAACCAGCTAGATGAATGCGCTTTTATATAACGCTTCCTTTTCATTGTGATTTCTTAAAATCAATCGGTCATTCACATTAAAATATCCTCAGATAAGAAAAACATATTTTTTTTATAAGTCATAAGACTTATTATAGAAGTAGAGTGTCTGAAATGGGCTAAGTAAGAACTACTTTATTCAGGTAGTGGTTTCAGTATTTTGAAATTTTGAAAACTAAAATGGAGGGTTATGTGTGGACGTACAACAAATGATATTCATGTTCGCTGGTGGTTTAGGTATTTTCCTGTTCGGTTTGAAATTTATGGGAGATGGTCTTCAAAAATCCGCAGGGGATAGTTTACGTAGTATCTTGAATAAAATGACTTCGACGCCTGTCCGCGCGATTATAGCGGGTATCGTGGTAACGGTATTGATTCAAAGTAGTTCAGGGACAACAGTATTAGCCGTGGGACTTGTAAGTGCAGGATTTATGAAACTTAAACAAGCCATCGGGATCATCATGGGAGCTAATATTGGAACAACAATTACAGCTTTTATTATTGGTATCGATATCGGAGCATACGCTTTACCTATCATGGCTGTGGGAGCATTCCTACTTTTCTTCTCTAATAAAATGGCAGTAAACAGTATTGGTCAAGTAATCTTTGGTTTTGGTGCCTTGTTCTACGGGCTGGAATTAATGGGCGACGGGATGTATCCGTTGAGAGATGTCCAAGCTTTTAGAGATTTGATGGTAGATTTATCTGATAGTCCTATCCTGGGCGTCGGTGTTGGAACGATCTTCACGTGGCTCGTTCAAAGCTCAAGTGGGAGTATCGGTATTCTACAAGAATTGTATTCTCAAGATCAAATCGCAATCGAAGGTGCGTTACCCGTATTGTTCGGTAATAATATCGGGACAACGATTACGGCAGTGCTGGCTGCCTTTGGTGCAAATATTGCAGCCAAGCGTACAGCCGCTTCACACATTATCTTTAACTTAGTGGGGACGTTTGCTATCTTATTGGTCATTGGACCGTTCACCTCGTTTATTGTATTGATCACACCAATATTCAACTTGAATCCACCGATGCAAATCGCAGTGGCACACGGATTATTCAATATCACAAATGTACTCATACAAATGTGGTTCATCAATCAACTGGCCGATTTAGTAACAAAAATCATTCCCGGTGATGACGCGCTTATTGAATACGACGCTTCTCACTTAGATTTTTCTATCATCACAGCAGTGCCAGCCGTGGCTTTGAACCAGGCAAAACTGGAAATCAAGCAAATGGGTGAGTTTGTTCTAGAGGAATTCAAAGAGATGTTTAAATACTATAAAAATCAAGATGAAACGAGCTTGGCTAATGCCTTGCAGCTCGAAGAAGTCGTGAATGATATCGATATGCGTTTGACTGAATACTTGATGTTGATTTCGGTAGAAGACCTGCCGCTGAGAAGTTCGGCAGAACATGCAGAGATGGTGGACATCACCAAGTATCTGGAGCGTATCGGTGATCACAGTGAGAATGTATTGACCAATATCAAAGAAGCCGCACGGGCTCAGAAAAAAATAGCGAAAAGAAGCAATAAGGAACCAGAAAAAATCTTTTACGATGAAGATTTGATTGCTTTGTTCGGTCTCGTGGAACAAAACATTTCAGATGCCATCGATTCCTACACACAGGATAGTTATTCACTGGCAGGGAAAGTGATCAAACGTGAGAAAGAAGTCAATCGTTTAGAAGAAGATATACGCAAAAAATATATTGATCGATTGAACAGAGGAACAGGTTTG
>NZ_JAWOBT010000091.1:0-21760 GCF_046484155.1 Alkalibacterium sp. | reverse complement strand
TCCAGGAGGACCTCCTGGTGCTCCTCCTGTGTTGCAATGGCTGCATCCATTGGGACCCATGATTTTCAGATGCGGGATCTCTTCTTTGGGAAATCCATGAAGTTCCAGTTCCTTGGGGTTATGTCCGGTTACCAGTTGTTTGCATTCCGGGCACATGGGACGTTGACCTCCAACCCGCGTGATATTTTATTTATAGATCGCTTAGTGGCTGACAGTCGTTCGGTGGCTTTGAATCACGCAGCAGGCTTGTCTGCGCCGCAACAAGTCATGATGACATTATTTAGTTTGTATGCACTCCTGGACACTGAAGACGAATATAAAAAAGAAGTCATGGGGATTTGTCAGACCAGAGGCGAACTTCTTTACGAATCATTAGAAATGTCTATCCCTTATAAAAGTTTGAACACAGCGTATTACTGTGAAATCGATTTTGACTGGTGGATGGAAAAACGTTACAGTCTAGCATTTAAAACATTCGTGGAAGAAACCTGGACGATGACTGATATCGTGACAAAATTGGCAGAAGAAGAACGTCTGATGCTGCTTAAAGCAGAAGCGTTTGGATCGAGTAAATGGACAGTGCGTGTTTCCTTAGCGAACCTGGAAACGAAGGCCTATAAAGAAATTGGTAAGCGTGTCTCAACCATGATGGACCGCTTATACACTGATTGGAAAAACAATTAAAATAAGAATAAGGAAAAGGCACACTCGATGGGAGTGTGCCTTTTTTTATGGTCATTTTTTTGTAAACTAAGCAGCTCTGATCATCCATTTACAAGAGTCTCGAATCAGCCTAACCATATCCAAGTTGACTGAGACGAAAAAAGCTGCGCACTCATGGTATGAGTACGCAGCTTTAATAATTTTTTTATTCAACGGTTACCGATTTTGCCAAGTTACGTGGTTTGTCGACGTCATTACCGCGATGTAAACTGCTATAGTAAGCAAGCAGTTGTGTCGGTATGACACTCACTAACGGTGAAAGGATCGGATTTACTTGCGGAATAACGATTTGATCGTCTGCACGGTTTAGACCGTCCATGGAAATAACCATGGTATGGGCACCACGCGCTTTTGTTTCCTGCAAGTTACCTCGGGTATGTCCGGCAACAGCTTTTCCAGTGATGATTGCCAGCACAGGTGTACCATCTTCGATCAAAGCAATGGTACCATGTTTTAATTCTCCGGCAGCGAAGCCTTCAGTCTGAATGTAGGAAATTTCTTTCAATTTGAGCGCTGCCTCTAAAGCGACATGATAATCCATACCGCGTCCGATGTAAAAGGCGTTACGTGAAATACTCAAGTATTCAGAAGCAAGTTCTTCAATTGTTTCTTTATCATCAACGATCGATTGCATAGCATTAGCCACGATACCGATATCGTGCAACATCGTACCTTTTTCGATCACGCCTTTTTCAAGACCGACGATTTCACTTAAAATAGCCAGCACAGCAATCTGTGCGGTGTAAGCCTTAGTCGAGGCAACCGCAATTTCGGGTCCGGCATTTAAAAGCAACGTGAATGTCGATTCACGGGATAAGGTAGAGCCAGAGACATTTGTTATAGTTAAAGACGGATGGCCAAGTAAGTTTGTTTTAACCAGTACTTGACGACTGTCCGCTGTTTCACCACTTTGAGAAATGAAAATAAAGAATGGCTTTTCAGATAAGAGCGGTGTATCATAACCGAACTCGCTTGATACATGCACTTCAGTAGGGATATGTGTCATGGCTTCAATCAGCTTTTTGCCAACCAAACCGGCATGATAACTGGTCCCTGCAGCAATGATGTACACGCGATCCGAGTTCAACATCTTATCTATGATAGCCTGATCGATAGCTAATTGACCTTCTTCGTCCTGATATCTTTGTAAAATGCGGCGCATAACAGCAGGTTGTTCATCGATTTCTTTCAACATGTAATAAGGATATGTTCCTTTTTCCAAGTCGTCAGAATCGATTTCGGCTGTATAAGACTCACGTTCGATAATGTCTCCAGCAAAATTTTCGATGATCAAGGATTCACGGGTTACAGTGGCGATTTCTTTGTCCATTAATTCGACAAATTGATCGGTTTCTTTGATCATTGCCATGGCATCACTGCAGATCACATTGAAACCCTCGCCTTTGCCTAATAAAAGTGGACTTTTATTTTTGGCGGCGTATATGACATCAGCATTTTCGCTGTCCATCAAAGCAATCGCGTATGAGCCTTCTAATGTAACGATCGCTTTTTTAAATGCATCAAGTGGCTTGAGGTCTTCTGTTTCTACAAACCAGGAGATGAGTTGAATAATAATTTCTGTATCTGTATCACTTTTTAATTCAACACCCTCTAAGTAAGCATCCTTGACTTCCTGATAGTTGGAGATCACACCATTATGTACAATGGTGAAGCGTTCGCTTGAAGATTGATGAGGATGCGCATTACGTACACTTGGGACACCGTGGGTAGCCCAGCGCGTATGACCGATACCGGCAGTTGCTTCAACAGTGGCATCGACCTTTTCTCGCAAAGCCGCGATCCTGCCTTTTTCTTTAAATAAATGGCCATCATGAGCTTTGTTTAATAGATAAATACCTGCTGAGTCGTAACCGCGGTATTCTAATTTGTCTAACCCGTGTAATAAAATATCTTTAGCATCTTTTTTTCCGATATATCCTACAATTCCACACATTAATTTTTCCACCTTCCAGAGAGCTTTTTTATTTTAAAAATTGGTATATACCCCAAGTCATACAAAAATGACGGGTATTATTGATGAGCATTACTATAATAAGGGTATTTGTTGATAAAGTCAATACATTTGACCTTTACCGAAACAATGTATTGGTATAGTTAACACCCTGTTTAAAAATGCTGGTTTTTTCGCTCGAAAAGATTAGCATAGTCTACTTATAATATAAGCCAAGACGGTGATAGTCAAGCCAGGGTGTTGGTTCAAAGTGAGAAAATAAAATAACGCTTGCTATGTCACCTTGACAACGTTCAAATGATTGTACTGATTTTTTTATTATGGTATGATTGTTTCTAATAAAAGAATGTTTAATTTATTGCATAATTTTAATGAAGTAGACACAAGAACATAGGAGGAATAAAAAAATGAATTACAAGAAATTAGTGAGCTTGTTAGCTGTTTCGACACTTGCTTTAGCAGCTTGCGATACGGACGAAGAGACGGCAACTGACCCAGAGATGGAAGAGGGCGCTGACGAATCAGAAGAATCTGAAGTTGAAGAATCTGAGGAAACTGAAGAAACTGAAGAAAATGGTCAAAGTGCCCATGACATCATTGATGACATAGACAGCGACCTCGACTACACGTCAGCTGTTGAATTGACAGTAACCGGTGGTACCTGGTCTCAAGAAGGTTATGTCTTTACTCCAGAAGGTGGCGAAGCGACGGTCAGTGGTTCAGCTGCATCTAGTGAAGAAGAGGCTGAAATCTTTGCGTTTGTGATGCAAGACGGAGAAGTCATTGAGAAACCTGAAGTTGTAGAAGGTGAGTTTTCATATACCGTAACGGCAACAGACGCTGATCAAGAGTTTCAAGTCGGTGTTTCTGATGAAGATTTATGGGAAGTCGGCGATGAAGCTAACGCTGAAGATTTAGTAAGATATGAGAACGTTATCGTTTCAGCATCTCAAGGAGAATAATTAAAGAAGTTTAAGCCAAAGAAAGCTCCAACAGATTTCTTTGGCTTTTTTTGTATTCTTCATTGTTTCTTAAAACTTATCCTGTATACTGACTTATGTGAATGGTTTTAAATATCAATGATACAGAATAAAGGGATGAATGGTATGCAGTGGATCAGCAAGATATTGTTTTATATGAAGGGCCGATATGGCTATGATGAATTTTCAAAAGTTTTGATCCTATTTGGACTTCTCTTAGGAGTCTTCAGTAACTTTTCAGAAGGAATCATCCTGACAACTTTTGGGATGGCTGCGATCGCTTATGGAGGATTGCGCATAGTTTCGACTGAAAAAGGAAAGCGACGTAAAGAGTTGCAGCAGTATATCAGGGTGAAACAGTCTCTCTTTTCGAGTTATAGAAAAACAAGAAATCGATGGATACAAAGAAAAGCATTTAAAATCATAAAATGCCCAAACTGTAAACGAAAAATCAGAGTTCCTCGCGGCAGGAAAAAGATACGGATCACATGCCCGTCCTGTCAGCATAAATTCGTTAAGAAGACCTGAACTTGAACAGGTGGGTTAAGACTGGGAATTATGCTATAATAATAGAATAATAAAAAGGACTGGACGTAGCCGTTCAGCTTTTTTGTATGTTCAGAACTATTTTAAAATGATACAAAATAAATGGGATAATACGTAGAGATTTTCAAAGCTCTCTTTAAAGCCCAATGCAATTATAAGGAGATATTTATGAAGTTAATTTTTGGACTAGGTAATCCGGGTGGCAAATACGCAAAAACAAAACATAATATTGGATTCATCACACTAGATGAGATCGCTTATCAAAAAGGATGGACGTTCAACCGTTCTAATTTTGAATCGGTTTATGCAGAAGGCATGATAGGGACAGAAAAAGTTTTTCTGATAAAACCGCAGACATACATGAATGATTCAGGACGGTCAGTCAGGCAATGGCTGGATTATTACGATTTAACTGAAGAAGACATGGTTGTTATCTACGATGATATGGATCTGCCGACCGGTAAAATACGTTTAAGACAAAAAGGTAGTGCCGGAGGACATAACGGCATCAAGGATATTATTGACCATATAGGCACTCAAAATTTTAACCGACTGCGTATGGGAGTGGGGCGTCCTTTCGAGAACCAATCCGTTGTTTCACATGTGCTCAGTCCTTTTCATAAATCTGATCACGAAAACATGTTACTGGCTGTGAAAAAAGCAGCCGATGCTTCAATTTATTGGGCGGAAGGCCACACTTATATGGATACAATGACTCAGTTTAATTGAGTGAAAAGGAGTTGATCAGCGTGTCTGAACTACACACATTTTTAAGCGAAAAACCGTCCATACAAAAGATTTTTGATACACTGACTGATCAAAGCCGTCAGTTACTCACTGGTATAGCCGGATCAGCGCGAACACTTTTCCTGCAGGGATTACTAGAAGAAAAACAGAAACCGATTGTCGTGGTCGCACAGAATTTATATCATGCTAACCAAATGATCGCGGATTTAACTGGGCTCGTTCCTGATGACCAACTTTTCCTCTTTTCTGTTGACGACATGCTTCATGCTGAAATGGCTATTGCCTCCCCTGAAGCACGGGCAGATCGGGTGAAAACGCTTGATTTTTTACTTAAAGAAGAACCGGGGATCATTGTCGTTCCTTTAGCTGGAGCTCGGAAGATCTTGCCCGACCCCAATGTGTTTAAACAGGCGGAACTGTCTGTTTCTCTGGGTGATGAGGTCGAACTGGCTGAAATCAGGTTCAAACTGACGCAGATGGGTTACCGCCGGGAACAAAAGGTTTCAGCTCCCGGAGAATACAGTATTCGAGGCGGGATCGTCGACATCTATCCTTTGACAGAAGAAAATCCGGTCCGGATGGAATTGTTTGATGTTGAAGTCGATTCTTTGAGATATTTTGATGCTGATACACAACGCTCAAGCCGCAATGTTGAACAAGTCACTATTATCCCGGCGTCGGATGCGTTATTGCTTGTCAATGAGAAAGATGCCATTCTGAAACGGTTTGATAAAGCTTTGTCCCGTTCATTGAAAAAAATGAAAGAAGAAGAACGGAGAGAACAATTAACATACAGTGTTACAGCTGTCATGGATGCCATAAGAGAAGAGACGTATGTTGAAGAGCTCGCCCGTTATACGGACCTGCTTTACAGAGACAAGGCGACAGTTTTAGATTATGCCTCAAACGATGCCGTAATAGTCATGGATGAATACCCGCGGATCATAGAAAATGAAGCCCGTTTAGACGAAGAGGAAGCCGAATGGATAACCGGTCAGTTAGCTAACGGTAATGTCCTGTACAATCAGTCTTTTTCTGTTTCGTTCAGAGAGTCGCTCAAACATGCTTATCAACCACAATTACATTTTGCCTTGTTTCAAAAAGGCATGCAGGGATTGAAATTGGATGCGATCCATCCTTTCCAGTATCGAACCATGCAGAAATTCTTTGGTCAAATGCCGTTAGTCAAAACAGAAATGGAACGCTGGAAAAAACAACACTATACGGTCGTGGTCATGACTGAAAACAAAGAGCGTGCCGAAAAAGTTCATCAGACCTTGCTGAACTTTGAAATACCGAGCACGCTTTCGATAGACGGAACGATCAGTACAGAAACGATCCAGGTCATCACATCGAGTGTGCAGACCGGTTTTGAGCTGCCGGAGGAGAAGATTGCAGTTCTTACTGAAAAAGAACTGTTCAACCGTATACCTAAGAAAAAACCGAGACGTCAGAATATTACGAATGCGGAACGTCTTAAAAGTTATTCGGAGCTGGAAAAAGGAGACTTTGTGGTTCACGTGAATCACGGAATCGGCCAGTTTACGGGTATGGAAACGATGGAAATCGGTGGGGTCCACCAGGATTATTTATCTATCATTTATAGTGATACATCGAAGCTCTTTATCCCTGTTACCCAACTGCACCTGATTCAAAAATATGTATCATCAGAAGGAAAGACACCGAAGTTAAATAAACTCGGTGGCACCTCGTGGGCGAAAACGAAAAAACGTGTGGCTGCCCAAGTCGAAGATATTGCGGATGATTTGATCGAGCTATATGCAATGCGAGAAAGTAAAGTAGGCTATGCTTATACTAGAGATGATGCCTATCAAAATGAATTTGATGAGGCCTTCCCTTATACAGAAACGCAAGACCAGATGCGTTCCATCAATGAAGTGAAACGGGATATGGAGAAACCGAAACCAATGGACCGTTTAATCGTCGGGGATGTTGGTTACGGAAAAACGGAAGTAGCTATGCGTGCCGCGTTTAAAGCGATTCAAGATGGCAAACAGGTCGCCTTTCTAGTACCGACAACCGTGTTAGCGCAACAGCATTATGAAACGATGCTTGAACGGTTTGTTGATTTTCCTGTTGAAATCGGACTTCTGAGCCGATTCCGAACGGGTAAACAGTTAAAAGAAACCGTTGACGGTCTTAGAAAAGGACAAGTTGACCTTGTCGTCGGCACACATCGGATCTTATCCAAAGACATCGAGTTTCAAGATTTAGGTTTGCTTATTGTAGACGAAGAGCAGCGGTTTGGGGTCAAACATAAAGAGCGCCTCAAACAATTGAAAAATGAAGTCGATGTTTTGACTTTGACGGCAACGCCGATCCCAAGAACTTTGCATATGTCCATGCTGGGGGTACGTGATTTATCCGTCATCGAAACACCACCGGCCAACCGTTACCCCGTGCAGACGTATGTGATGGAGATGAATGGTGCCGTTGTTCAAGAATCAATTCAAAGGGAAATGGCACGTGGAGGACAAGTCTTCTATCTTCATAATCGTGTCAGTACCATACAGCAGCGAGCCAATGAGTTGCAGCAGCTTGTTCCAGAGGCCCGGATTGCCTATGCGCATGGTCAAATGAGCGACAATCAATTGGAGAATGTCCTCTACCAGTTTATCCAGGGAGAATTCGACATGCTGGTCACCACGACAATTATCGAAACGGGCGTGGATATACCTAATGTCAATACACTGATTGTAGAAGATGCTGATCGAATGGGCTTGTCTCAGTTATATCAACTCCGTGGACGTGTAGGGCGAAGCAGTCGTATCGCCTATGCTTACTTTATGCACCAACCGAATAAAGTGCTGACAGAAGTAAGCGAGAAAAGACTCCAGGCAATCAAAGACTTCACAGAACTCGGCTCAGGTTTCAAAATTGCCATGCGAGATTTGGCTATTCGCGGCGCAGGAAATCTGTTGGGGCAACAGCAACATGGCTTTATTGACAGTGTCGGTTTCGATCTATACTCGCAAATGTTGTCTGAAGCGGTGGCTAGAAAGCGTGGAGACAAGAAGCAAGTTAAAACCAGTGTTGAAATGGACCTTTCAATCGATGCTTACCTGCCCAACACATATATAGAAGATGAAAGACAAAAGATCGAGCTATATAAACGTATCCGTCAATTTTCTTCTAAAGAAGAGTATAACGAGCTGTTAGATGAATTGATCGACCGTTTCGGCGATTATCCTCAAGCAGTCGCGGATTTACTTTCTGTCGGTTTGTTGAAAATGTATAGTGAAACAGCTTTGATCGAAACCATAAAGCGTGATGGGAATACGGTCAAAGTGACATTCTCACTCGAAGGTACCCGCAAATATCCATTACCTGAAGTCTTTAAAGCCTTGAAAGACATACCGTTGAAAACGGATATGCAAGCGGCAGACAAATTAGCCATTGACTTTAAACTGCCGAAACAGATGCATGATGACATCTGGTTGGATGCCCTCGTGAAATTTTCGGAAATTTGTGCAACCTATCGAATCGAAAATGAAAAACAACCCAGCGACCAGGTGACACGTCATGAGTCAAACGAATAAATTCGTAAAAGGAGCGGCTCTTTTATCAGGAGCTGCCCTCATAACCAAAATGCTCAGTGCACTATACAAAATACCTTTACAAAACTTGACAGGTAATGAAGGGTTTTATGTCTATCAGCAAGTTTACCCTCTATACGGGATAGCCTCAGTACTGGCGCTAAACGGTTTCCCTCTTTATATATCGAAGTTGATTTCTGAAAGCGAAGAAGAGCATCACGGTGAGGTGATCAAACAGACACAAGTATGGGTAACTTTATTTTCGATCAGTGCCTTTTTGTTTCTGTTCCTCCTCTCCGATCAGGTGGCTCAGTTAATGGGTGACGGACAACTCGCTCCCGTAATCAGAGCAACATCAGCGGTTTATCTGTTTATTCCTTTTTTATCCATGGGAAGAGGTTATTTTCAGGGGTTAATGAACATGAAACCAACAGCACTCTCTCAAGTAGCTGAACAACTTGTCCGAGTGACGTTGCTCATAGTTGTCGCTGTATTGTTTTCAAAAATGAATCTTTCGGTTTACGAAATGGGAACCTGGGCGATGCGGAGCAGTTGGATAGGCGCTCTCGCAGGAACGGGGGTCGTCGGTCTCTTTTTCATAAAGTCACGCCATCAGCTGCAGCGTTCTGCGTTGCCGAGCGGGACACATGCTTACTCAAAAATAGGCAAACGCTTTTTAACCGAAGGATTAGCATTGACCTTTATGAGCAGCTTGTTGTTAATGTTTCAATTAATTGATTCCTTTACAGTATACAATGGACTTATAGAGGGAGGATCTCCCTCTGCACAGGCGATGGTCATGAAAGGGATCTATGACCGTGCTCAACCTTTCGTCCAAGTAGGGCTGGTATTAGGTGTAAGTCTAGCGACAAGCACCTTGCCTTTGCTGAGAAACAATCATAAAGCGGAACAAAAAGAAGCGTGGATCAAAAACAGTGTAAGGGTCTTGAAGTTGACTGCCATTCTTTCTGGTGCAGCCTCCGTGGGCTTGATCGCTGTCATGCCCTGGTTGAATCAAGCCCTGTTTCAGGACCGGTCAGGCACTCAGGCGCTCCAATTGTATAGTTTAAGTGTCCTGATCCTGTCAGTGATACATGTGATGTTCGCTATCATCCACAGCACGTCTTCATCGCTTTTTGGATGGGGATCGCTCCTGTTTGGTTTAGCCTTCAAAGCGGCTTTTAATACGTTCGCTGTTCGGACAGTCGGCATAGTCGGGTCAAGTTTCATAACGGTAGTGTCGCTGATGCTCATTTTCCTTTTGCTGGTGAGGCAATTAGATAAAGCAATCTGGTATGAGATGCTGGACAGTTCCTTTATACTTAAATATAGTTTGTTGTTAAGCATCATGGGACTTAGCGTGTACGGCATATTGAATATGAGTCAGTCCGTTTTCGGCACATCAACCAGACTAACTGCATCAATAAGCATCTTTATCGGTGTCTTGGTGGGTGTGACAGTCATTATCACTGCTTTACTGAAACTGGACATATTAACAAAAGAAGAATGGCAAAGTTTAACATTAATAAAAAAAATAAAAAAATAATGAGAACAAGGGGGAAATGATGCACAGCATAAATGTAGTCGGTCTTGGACCTGGAGACAAAGATCAGATGCCCGTAAAAATCGAAAAAATGATCAAAGAAGCAGCGGTCGTCTATTTAAGAACGGCGGACCATCCAGCTGTTAACGAATTAAAAACAGACGGGGTAAGGTTCGAGTCTTTCGATCATTTATATGAAGAAAATGATCAGGATTTTGAAAAAGTTTATACAGCTATCGTCGATCATTTAATAAAATTGGCGGAAGACAAAGATATTGTGTATGCTGTACCCGGTCATCCGATGGTTGCTGAAAAAACAGTGAAAGATCTGATGAAGAATTATTCAAAGGTCAATATCGTTGGAGGCAAGAGTTTTTTAGATGATCTCTTTCAATCGGTTCAGGTCGATCCGGTAGAAGGATTTCAATTGCTTGATTCGTTTGATTTGAATCAAGATACCCTCAATACAGATCAGCATGTCATCATCATGCAGGTATTCAATGCACTGATGGCCGGAGAAGTGAAATTGACTTTGATGGAAAAATATCCAGATGACCACAAGGTGGCGGTGATCGATGCGGCTGGCAGCAGACAGGAAAAGATAGAATGGCTCCCACTATATGAAATAGACCGGTTTGAGGGCGTTTATAACCTGAGATCGCTCTACGTACCGCCGCTTGAACTGGATGAGCAAGTAACGTCGCTTTCAACGTTACAACATTATATCGATAGAGTCACCGACGCTGATAAAGGGGATGCTTGGATAAAGGAGCAAACACCTAAATCGCTTATACGGTACCTCAGAGAAGAAACTGAGGAATTGATTGCTGCCATTGAGAAGGACGACAGTGATAATTGGATGGAAGAATTGGGAGACGTATTGGTCCAGCTTTTGTATCAGACGAGCCGAGCGGAGAAAGAAGGCCTGTTTACCTTTGAAGATGTTCTGGAAACGGTAAACCGTAAAATAAGAAGACGGCACCCACATGTTTTTGACGGGGTGAAAGCGACAACAGCGGAAGAAGTGGATGCGTTGTGGCAAAAAATAAAAGCTGAAGAAAAGAGGGACAAAGATGAGACTCGATAAATATTTAAAAATAGCCCGTATAATAAAAAGACGGTCAGTGGCCAAAGAAATCGCGGATAAAGATCGCATTCTAATTAATGGTAAAACAGCAAAATCATCGAGCAAAGTGGCCATAGGTGATGAGTTGACCATTCATTTTGGCAATAAAACAATGAAAATCAGTGTGGATGATATCAGAGATACGACGAAAAAAGACGAAGCCAAAGACTTGTATACCATCATTGAAGAGACCCATGAACAGTCAGTTGAGTAACAGGGATGATTAGTAAACACATAATCATAGTCGGGGAAAATAACGTTTAGAGAAAAACAAAAATAGAACAGGGTCTTATCAGCTTGTTTCGAACAAAATGAGTCAGATGAGACTATGCTATTTTTTATCAAACAGCCGAGAGCACTCGTGACTTTAGTCATGAGAGGTTCAATAATGACTGGTTCTTTTCATTAGAACAGTTTATTGATATACTTTAACCAATTGTTATTGGTTGAACAGAAATGATTTAGGAGGTTATGATATGGATAAGAAAAAATCGAGCATCACGCGCATGGATAATCCATACATAAAACATAAAACGCTTGAAAGTATCAGAGAATTCAAACACAAAAGAAAGTTGAAAAGAAGGATGCAGTTGATCACAGCAGCGGGGGTGTTGCTTATTTTATTGGTTGGAAGCGGCTTAGTGCGAAATTATTATGAACTCCAGCAATTAGAAGAGCAGAAGGTCATCGCTCAAGAAGAATTAGAATCTCTCGATTTACATCAGGAAGAATTGGAATACTACATTGGGTTACTCGAAGATGAGGAATACGTAGCTAAATTGGCACGGAGTGAGTATTACTTAACAAAAGATAACGAAATCGTTTTCAGTTTTCCTGATGATAGGAATCCGGACCATACGGAGATAACTGAAGAAGACTCAGCGCTTTTTGAAAATGAAGAAAACGACAGCGAAGAAGACCAGGAATGAAAACATGAACATTATTAAAAAAAATTCACAATCCATTCAATAAGCCTTTATTCTAAATTTTTATCATGGTATACTTAAATCAAATTATTTAGGAGGATATATAGAAAATATGTCAATTGAAGTTGGAAGCAAAATAGAGGGTAAGGTTACGGGTATTGCTAATTTTGGTGCATTTATTGATTTAGGCAATAATAAAACAGGGTTAGTACACATTAGTGAAGTGTCAGACAGTTATGTTGAGAATATCAACGAAGAATTAGAAGTAGGTCAAAAAATTACAGTGAAAGTCTTATCTATAGCAGATGATGGAAAGATCGGATTATCGATCCGTAAAGCTACAGACAAACCTGCGGTAGAGGCTTCCAAACCGAAGACATCAAGCAGACCACGTCCAAGTTCTTCTAATAAACGTCCTGTTGCAAAAAAAGAAGATTTCGATTCATTGATGAGTTCGTTTCTAAAAGATAGTGAAGATCGCTTAACTTCGCTCAAGCGTCACACTGAAAATAAACGCGGTGGCAGTGGCGGTCGAAAATAGATAGAACAAAGGGTTTAGGGGTATCCCTGAATCCTTTTTACTTACAAATAAATAACAAGTCATATCGGTGGAAGGTTTGAGAAAATGTGAACATGACTGATGATTTTTTGAATCAGGTAAAATCCAAAGGCTACTGGCAAGCGGGAGAACATGTAGTCATCGGTGTTTCCGGTGGTGTGGATTCGATGGTGCTGTTTGATATGCTCAATCAGCTGCCCGTTGAATACAAACCAGCCATAATTGTCGCTCACATTAACCATCATCTCAGAAATGATTCGGATGAAGAAGAAAAGTTTGTAAAAGAGTGGGTAGGCAAGTATGAGGTGCCTGTTTATGTGCATCAGTGGCCAACCTCTGAGCATCCTGAGTCAGGTGTGGAACAGGAAGCAAGAAAAATACGGTATCGTTTTTTTGACGAGGTCGCTAAAGAAACGGACAGTGTCTTCATCCTGACCGCTCATCACCGTGATGATCAAGTTGAAACGGTACTCATGCGATTTGTAAAAGGAAGTTCATTAGACGAACTGACGGGTATTTCTACTACACGCATCACTAATGGGAAAGTCGTTTTACGACTGCTTCTTCCGTATTCAAAAGAAATGATTCAAAACTATGCTGAAGAAAACAACATATCCTGGAGAGAAGATGAGAGTAATGCTTCAATGATGTATACGCGTAATCGCTACAGACATCATATTATTCCAGAGTTGAAGAAAGAAAACCCCGCAGTAGAAAAACACGTCTATGAGTTCTCGAAAGATATCGAGGATCTTCTCAAGGTGGTTGAACCGTTGATCAATGAAGAAATCGGACGGTCATTTCAAATCACTCGCAAGAGTCTATCGATTAAACTTCCATCATTTTTAAAACAAGAATCCGGCTTTCAAAAAATCGTATTGCGCCGAGCCTTCAAGAAATTCAGTGGTCAGGGCGTATACATAATCAGTCAAGCACATATCAATCTGCTAGTCGATTGGTTTGTCTCTGGAGGTCCCAATACCGTCCTTGAATTACCCAATCAATTTGTCGCGCGAAAAGAATATGGTACGTGTGTGATCGAAAAAGTTGAAGAAGCGCAAACGGAACAAACAGACCGTATAAAGACACCGATCACTTTGGAACTCAATACGTGGCAACCGTTAGATGATGACGAAAGCATAGGGCTCTTCTCATACGATGCATTCAAAAAGATAGACAACCAAAAGTGTCGTGTCATCTACTTGAATGAGCAGCAAATTGAACGTCCACTAACTGTAAGACACCGAAAACCTGGAGATAAAATGAAAGTTAAAGGACTTGAGGGTTCAAAAAAAATCAAAGATATCTTTATCGATCAGAAAGTGCCCAGACGAAAGCGGGATGAAGCTTGGCTCGTTAGTGATGATCAGGGGCAGATCCTCTGGCTGATAAACTACAAAGAATCCCCGTTGTCACTTAACCCATTAACTGATACAATTAGCTACGTACTTGTATACCAACAAGGGACTATGCAGGACTTAACGAATACATTCAAAAAGGAGACCGAAAATATGAAAAAAGATATGGAAAGAATTTTAATCTCTGAAGAAGAAATTCAGAGAAAAGTTAAAGAACTCGCAGAGATTCTTTCAAAAGAGTATGATGGGAAAAATCCTTTGCTCGTGGGTGTATTAAAAGGTGGATTACCGTTTATGGCCGATTTGATCAAACAGATGGATATATATCTGGAAATCGATTTCATGGATGTATCCAGCTACGGTAACGAAACAGTCTCTTCTGGCGAAGTGAAAATATTAAAAGATTTAGATACCAACGTTGAGGGACGTCATGTCTTATTCGTCGAGGATATCATTGATACAGGCGGTACGTTAGCGTACTTGAAAAATATGTTCAAGTACCGTAAAGCAGCTTCTGTAAAAATCGTTACGATATTGGATAAACCTACAGGACGCAAAATAGATATCCAAGCAGACTGGGTCGGCTTTGTTGTTCCTCATGAGTTCGTCGTTGGGTATGGTTTGGATTATGCTGAAAATTACCGCAACCTACCGTTTATCGGGGTCCTGAAACCTGAAATATATCAGTAAGCAAATAATCTAAATGGAATGACTGATGTTTTCATTCAAATAATGCATAAACATCAAACAAAATTCATAGTCAAAAATGGTCAAGTGTGTTAACATATATTAGACTATTATTCTAAGCTGTGCTTAAATAATAATAAAAATACAAGTGATAAACGGAGGATGACATGAAGAAAGGATTTTTCAAAAGTAGCCTCTTCTACATCATCGTTTTTCTTGCAGTAATTGGTATTGCAAGCTGGGCGACTAGTGGCGGACAAGATCAAGCTTCAGAGAGCGTGAGTTCGACTGAATTTATTGATTATCTGGAAGAAGACCGTATAGAAGAATTTCAAGTGCAGCCAACAGCAGGTGTGTATGAAATCGTAGGGCAATTTCGTGAAGGACAAGAAATAGAAATAGAACAAGAAGAAGATGTAACGATCTTTGGTGGTTTGGATGAACAGGTAGATGCTACACAATTCACCACATACATTTTAATGAATGATAATGTCGTAGATGAAATGTATCAGCTGGCTAGAGAAAACCAGGTCAATATTGTTTCTGTTGAAGAACCGACAACAGGCATATGGACAAGTTTGCTCTTCTCATTCTTGCCTCTCTTACTCTTCGTAGGATTCATTTATTTCATGATGAGTCAAGCAGGTCAAGGTGGCGGCGCAGGTGGTGGCAAAGGCGTAATGAACTTTGGTAAATCCAAAGCGAAAGAAAGTGACGCAAAAACAAGTAAAGTGCGTTTCTCAGATGTCGCCGGTGCGGATGAAGAAAAAGAAGAATTAGTAGAAATTGTTGAATTCTTGAAAGATCCAAGACGTTTTGCTAACTTGGGCGCACGTATTCCAGCAGGGGTGCTGTTAGAGGGACCTCCCGGAACAGGTAAAACACTTCTTGCAAAAGCAGTTGCCGGCGAAGCCGGTGTACCTTTCTTCTCAATTTCAGGTTCTGAATTTGTTGAGATGTTCGTAGGTGTTGGAGCAAGTCGTGTAAGAGATTTATTCGAAAATGCGAAGAAAACAGCTCCATCCATCATCTTTATCGATGAGATCGATGCTGTAGGACGTCAGCGTGGCGCCGGTATGGGTGGCGGACACGATGAACGTGAACAAACATTGAACCAATTACTTGTTGAAATGGATGGTTTTACAGGTAATGAAGGAGTAATCGTTATTGCGGCGACAAACCGTCAAGACGTATTAGATCCTGCCTTGCTCAGACCAGGACGTTTTGATAGACGTATCATGGTCGGAAGACCGGACGTTAAAGGACGAGAAGCGATCCTGAAAGTCCATTCCAGAAACAAACCATTAGCTTCAAATGTCGATTTAAGAATCATTGCCAGACAAACACCCGGATTTTCCGGTGCTGATTTAGAAAACTTACTGAACGAAGCAGCCTTGGTTGCAGCGAGACGTGACAGTAAGCAGATCGAAGCATTAGATCTTGATGAGGCACACGACCGAGTGATTGCTGGACCAGCTAAAAAAGATCGTGTTATTTCTGAAACAGAACGTTCAATGGTCGCTTATCATGAAGCTGGACATACCATTGTTGGATTGGTATTAAGTGATGCCCGTATTGTTCACAAGGTAACGATTGTTCCTCGTGGACGCGCAGGCGGATATGCGATCATGCTTCCAAGAGAAGATCGCTTCTTGATGACGAAAAAAGAATTAAGTGAACAACTTGTCGGACTCTTAGGTGGTCGTGTAGCTGAAGAAATCGTCTTTGATTCTCAGTCAAGCGGAGCATCAAACGACTTCCAGCAAGCCACACAAATTGCCAGAAGTATGGTGACCGAATACGGAATGAGTGACATGCTCGGACCCGTTCAATACGAAGGTGGCGGCCAAGTGTTCTTGGGTAGAGATTATTCTCAATCCAAAGCTTACTCTGAACAGTTCGCTTATCAGATCGATCAGGAAGTGCTGCGTCTTTTAAATGAAGCACACGCTGAAGCTAAACGTATCATTGAAGAACATCAAGACGCCCATCATTTAATTGCTCAGAAACTGCTTGAAATTGAAACGTTAGACGAGAAACAAATCAAATCACTATTTGAAAAAGGTGAAATGCCTTCTAACGACGTTAAAGCTGCAACAGAATTCCCTCGCGAGAGTGAAGAAGCTGAAAGAGATCCTGAAAAAGAGGACATCGGCATGTCGTTTGAAGAAGTCAAAGCGCTGCGTGAGAAAAAAGAAAGAGAACGCGAAAAGCAATTTGAAGAGAGACAGACAGATGAACCTTCGGATGAATCAGATGATCAAGAAATTGAGAACTCAGATGAGAAAGACGAAGAATCAAAAGCGTAACAAGCAGAGAAGAGGATGGCGAATTATTCGCCTCCTCTTCTTTCCATGTAAACAGATAAAAGATATAATATGAAAACAAAGGAATGTGAGAAAATGCCAGATAAACTGATTAAAGCATTAGGTTATAATGACCAGATCCGCGTGTATATCGTCGATGCAACGACTATGGTCAAAACGGCTCAGGAAAAACACGAAACGTGGAGTGCGGCCACAGCTGCTCTAGGTCGAGCAATGGTTGGGACAACCTTACTTGGCACGACACTGAAAGGTGAGGAAAAACTGACTGTGCGTATTGATGGTAAGGGTCCTGTAGGCTATATTCTAGTAGACAGCAATGGTAAAGGAGAAACAAAAGGCTATATCAAGAACCCTCAAGTAAGTTTACCCTTAAATGAACAAGGGAAAATTGATGTTAGAGGTGCAGTAGGCACTGACGGTATGTTGACAGTAAGTAAAGACCTGAATATGAAACGACCATTTGTGGGGCAAGTCCCATTAATAAGTGGGGAGCTTGGAGAAGATTTCACCTATTATATGGCAACCAGTGAGCAAATACCTTCCGCCATTGGCCTATCAGTTTTAGTTGACCCGGATGAGACGGTCAAAGCGGCTGGAGGATTTATGATGCAGGTATTACCTGATGCCGAAGATGAAACAATTACAAAAGTAGAAGAAGCAATTGCCAACTTACCTTTGATGTCCAAGTTGATGGATGCAGGTGAAACGCCTGAACAAATTCTTGATCGGTTGGTCACAGATGGATCTGCCCGTATACTAGAGACCATGCCTGTTTCGTTCAAATGCAATTGTTCAAAAGAACGTTTCAAAGATGCTATCGTTGCCTTAGGCAAGCAGGAAATACAGGAAATGATCGATGAAGATCACGGTGCGGATGCTGTGTGTCATTTTTGCCGAACCATTTATCAGTTTAGCGAAGAAGAATTGAATGAATTGAAAGAAGAAACAGATAGACCATAGTATTTCTACATCTTTTTCTTTATGACTCACGAAAGTTATGGTACGATAATTCAGAATGAGTACTAAAAGCTGACTGAGATGGTTTAAGAGAAGTAAATAGCTTGCAGAAACATTGAAATGAATGCGGGGTTTCACTGCAAATGTGTAAAACGCATAAATGAAAATAATGAAAGCATAAAAGAATGGAGTGGCAGTAGTGTCTGAAGAAAAACAAAATCAAGAATCAGTGACTGATCAAATACTTGTTCGACGTCAAAAAATGAATGAATTAAGAGAACGTGGAATCGATCCATTTGGAGATCGATACGAGCGTACACATTACTCTTCTGAATTACACGAGACCTATGATGAAAAAACTAAAGAAGAATTGCATGACGCCGAAATCACTGTCAAAGTAGCAGGTCGTTTGATGACAAAACGTGGTAAAGGAAAAGCTGGATTTGCTCATCTGAAAGATAAAAATGGCTTGATTCAATTGTATGTTCGTAAAGATGCTGTCGGAGACGAGCAATACAAGAGTTTTGAACAGGCTGATTTAGGGGACTTTTTTGGTATCGAAGGTACAGTGATGAAAACTAATACAGGTGAGGTGACGGTCCGTGCGAAAGAATTGACCTATCTCGCTAAAGCGTTACGGCCATTACCTGATAAATATCATGGTTTAACAAATGTTGAGCAGAAATACCGTCAACGTTATTTGGATTTGATTGCCAATGAAGAAAGTTTTGAACGCTTTACAAAGCGTAGTCAAATCATTCAGGAAATAAGGAATCATTTAAATGGGTTAGATTATCTGGAAGTGGAAACGCCACTTCTTCATAATATTGCTGGCGGGGCAGCGGCTAAGCCGTTTACGACTCACCACAATGCATTAGATATGGAGTTGTACCTGCGTATTGCTATCGAATTGCATCTGAAACGTCTTATCGTTGGTGGTATGGAGAAGGTTTATGAAATTGGGCGTGTATTCCGTAATGAAGGAATCGATACCACGCATAATCCCGAATTTACGATGCTGGAACTTTATACGGCTTTTCACGACATGGAAGATGTCATGGATCTGACTGAAAAGCTTATTCAGACCGTTGCCGAAAAAGTATTAGGCAAGACGGAATTGCAATACGGAGAAGAAATGATCCAGCTTGGTGGGAAATGGGCACGTCGTCACATGGTAGATATGATCAAAGAAGAAACGGGCATTGACTTCTATAAACATTATACCGATGAAGAAGCACGTCAATTAGCTGAGGAGCACGATGTTGAAATAGATGATTACGCTACTTTTGGGCATGTAGTCAATGAATTCTTCGAAGTATTTGTTGAGGATAAACTGATCCAACCGATCTTTGTTTATGGTCATCCTGTGGAAATTTCTCCTTTAGCCAAGAAAAATAAAGAAGATGAACGTTTCACTGATCGCTTCGAGTTGTTCATTGCAAAACATGAATATGCTAATGCGTTCAGTGAGTTAAACGATCCGATCGATCAGCGTGAACGTTTCGAGGCACAAATGAGAGAAAAAGCACAAGGAAATGATGAAGCACAGGAAATTGATGAAGAGTTCATCGAAGCATTGGAATACGGTATGCCTCCGACCGGTGGTTTAGGGATTGGGATCGACCGTCTGGTGATGCTGCTTACTGATGCTCAGACCATTCGAGATGTTTTATTGTTTCCAACAATGAAAAATGTTGATAATAAGTAAAATTTTAAAGGGATAAAATGAATGTAACACAAGGATAAAAGGGCGATCACCTCTTTCCTTGTGTTTTTTGTCTTTAGTGGAAAATCCTTTTTTTCGTATTTATGCATAAACTGCTATAATATATTAAGGAAAGATACAATTGAATGGAAAGAAGGAGAAAGAATGAAAAAAACCAGATGGATCAATTTTTTAGGTGGTAATGATTTAATTTATACTTTAGTCGTCCTCATATTATTGGGTATAACTTTTTTCTTGTTCAATCAAGTGAGTTATATTTTCACCCCCCTATTGATTCTTGTTTCAAATGTTTTAATGCCCTTTGTCATAGCATTATTGCTTTACTATCTGTTCAGTCCCTTTATAGATTTTTTAGAAAAACATAAAGTGAAACGGATATATGGGGTCGGGATCTTGTTTTTATTACTTATCGCCCTTCTGGTGCTAGGGGTCGGATCACTTTTCCCACTATTACGCGACCAAGTGGCCAGTTTTATCGATGACTTTCCCAGTTTTATAGATTCACTTATAGCATCTATAACAGGATGGGTAGCTAATCTCCCTTTTGGAGAAGAAATTGAAACGTTCATAGAAGAAGGAGAAAGTTTTATCGCAGGTATCCCGGCTAATATAGATCAGTACCTATCCGAGGGATTTAGTGGCTTATCTAATGTCTTGTCCAGTTTAACCAATATCGTTGTAACAATCGTGACTTTTCCCATTATTTTATTCTTTTTACTCAAAGATGAACAACGCTTCTTACACGCAGTCTTGTCGGTCTCACCACCAAAATGGAGAGAAGATCTTATACGCGTATCTGCGGAAGTGAATTCACAAGTTGGTGCATACGTGAAGGGGCAACTGATTATTGCATCCTCAATCGGTGTTATGATGTTTATCGGTTTTTCCATTATAGGTTTGGAATATAATGGTGTGTTAGCCATCATTGCCGGATTTACGTCAATAATCCCTTATATAGGGCCAACGCTCGCCTTCATTCCGGCTCTAGTCATTGCTTTGATCGATTCTTGGTGGATGGTTGTTCAGCTGTTGATCGTATGGATGGCTGTTCAGTTTATTGATGGGAATTTGATAGAACCGAACGTAATGGGTAAGCAACTGAATGTCCACCCGTTAACGATCATTATCGTTCTATTAGTCATGGGTGATATGCTGGGACTATTCGGTTTGATCTTTGGTGTGCCGATCTATGCTATTGTAAAAGTTATCGTAGCTCATGCTTTTCAACAGTTCAAGAAACGATACAATAAATATTATGGTGATATTGCTGGTGAATATGAAGTTAAATCAATAGAAGTAGCAGTAAGTGGCGAAGGCGAAACCGATTCTCAACTAAAACCTTCGATCATAATGGCTAAATTAAAAAGAAATAAAGAAAAAGTAAAGTTCGAAGAAAATGAATCCGACACATCAGAAAAGGAGTCGGACAAAAAGAACGAATCATGATTAGTGGTAATCAATAAACGACGCTTTAAAACTGGGGTAGGTCACCCGGTTTTGAAGCGTCGTTTATTTTTATAAGCAATAGCTGTCCTCACGATATAAGACAGCATACACAAACACAGAAAAAAATATAAAAATCCTTGACGATAGAGGAATAACCTGTTATTATTGAACATGTTGCTACAAAACATATCAGTATATTTTGCAGCAAAGAAATAAAATATATTTATTGACATTGTTCATGTCATAGGTTATACTAAAATAGTTGTCATAGAGGTAAAGGTAACGCTTACAGATTTTAAATTGTTTTCAAATAATTTAAAAAAAGTTCTTGACAATCAAAATGAAAAGCTGTAATATTATACGAGTTGACACATCACGTTGTCAGCGAATGAACGAAATAGATCTTTGAAAACTGAACAAAGTAAACAATCAAATGTGCAGGTGTCTTCGGTCCAATTTATTGGGCCAAGACAACACAAACGAGTTAACATGTTTAACTCGGAAGTATTATGTAACACGAGCTATTTCAAACTTAAAATTGAGAGTTTGATCCTGGCTCAGGACGAACGCTGGCGGCATG
>NZ_JAWOBT010000086.1:0-22060 GCF_046484155.1 Alkalibacterium sp. | reverse complement strand
GGAGCGATGGAATGGATCAATGTCGTAGGAAACGGCTATGTGGCCTTCTTACAAATGCTGATCATGCCACTGGTTTTCGTCTCTATTATTGGTGCATTCACCAAGATTCAAGGAAGTAAAGATTTAGGCAAAATCAGTTCATCTGTTTTAATCACCTTGATCGCAACCACAGCCGTAGCTGCTCTTGTCGGTGTGTTGAGCATCATGGCCTTCAATTTAGATGGGGCAGAATTTGTTCAGGGCGAACAGGAAAGTGCGCGTATTGAACAATTACAGGAAAGCCAGACCACTGTAGAAGAGTCAACCATACCTGAACAGTTAATAAACTTTATTCCTCGTAACGTCTTTTCGGATCTATCTAACTCGAGAAGCACAAGTACTATTGCTGTCGTTGTATTCTCAGCCTTTGTGGGAACAGCTTATCTGGGTATAAAACGGAAAGATCCGGAACAAGCGGAGACTTTCAAAAACATCATTGACAGCTTGTATGCTATCGTCATGCGAATCGTCACTTTAGTCCTGCGCTTATCCCCTTATGGTATATTTGCCTTGATGACTAAAGCCATCGCGACAAGTAATTTCCAAGCGCTTGTGAATTTAGGACTATTCGTCATAGCCTCTTACGTAGCGATTGGTATTATGTTTATTATTCACTTAATCATATTAGCAGGATATAAAGTCAATCCAATCACTTATGTAAAAAAAGTATGGCCCGTCCTCAGTTTCGCTTTCACTTCACGTTCGAGCGCTGGAGCATTGCCTTTGAATATTGAAACGCAAACAAAAGTATTAGGTGTCGATCATGCTTCCGCAAACTTTGCCGGAACGTTTGGATTATCTATCGGACAAAATGGCTGTGCAGGGATTTTCCCAGCAACACTCGTGGCTATTATCGCGCCAACGATGGGCATCGATATTACCAATCCGATGTATATCCTGACGATTATGGCTGTTGTTGCAATCAGTTCGTTCGGTGTTGCCGGTGTTGGTGGTGGAGCTACCTTTGCTGCTTTGATCGTTTTAGGTTCACTCGGCTTACCTATTTCGATCGTTGGTTTGGTCATCTCAGTCGAACCAGTCATTGATATGGCAAGAACCTTCTTAAACGTAAATGATAGTATTGTGGCTGGTATTATTTCATCTAAAACCATCAACCAGTTTGATGAATCGATGATGAACGATAAAAATCTAGCGCTACAAGTAGAAATTTAATTAAAAAGCGGGTATCAATAAGGTGATTCTTATTGATACCCGCTTTTTATATGCAATAATTAAAAATACTGGCCAGTATGCCTTTCTCTATAGGTATTATGTGAATTTGAATTTATAGTTATTTATATTCATTTTTCCTGTTTGATTTATTGAATTTTTTAGGCACTTAATATAAAGTATGTTATTATTATTTAATCGTAAAAATTAATTTAGCAACTATGAAGGAGCGAAACTGTGTTACTAAATCCTGTTATAATCTCAGTTGTTGTCATGGTCACATTATCCCTGCTGCGACTCAATGTATTGCTTGCCTTAATTATCGCCGCTTTGGTAGGCGGATTAACTGCAGATATGTCGCTAATTGAAACAATGGAAACCCTGCTCGGTGGTATGGGTGGAAATGCAGAAACGGCACTCAATTACATTTTGCTGGGCGCTCTCGCTGCAGCAATTGAAAAAACCGGTGCCGCAACCATCATTACTCAGAAATTATCAAAAAGTATGAAAGGAACAGGAAAATCTCTGGTCTTCATCATTGCATTTATCAGTATTTTTTCTCAGAATTTGATTCCGGTGCACATTGCATTTATTCCTATACTGATCCCACCGCTGATCATGGTGATGAATAAACTGAAGATCGACAGAAGAGCTGTCGCTTCCGCTTTGACTTTCGGTTTGAAAGCTCCGTATGTTGCCCTTCCGGTAGGTTACGGCTTGATTTTCCATAATATCATTCGTGATGAAATGGCCCTCAGTGGACTAGAATTAGGAGACGCAGAAGTCTGGCATGTCATGTGGATTCCAGGACTTGCCATGTTCATAGGGCTTTTAATTGCTGTTTTGATTACCTACCGAAAGCCTCGTGAATACAGAGATAGCGAAGAATCCGGGTTCAAGTTTGGATTCAAGCACCTGGATTCAGAAGAAGTCACGTTTAACAAAGACCATGCTTTTGCCGTACTCGGCTCATTAGCTGCTTTGATCGTGCAGCTGACGGTTGGCTCGTTAGTCCTGGGTGCTATATTAGGCTTGTTTATTATGCTTATTGGCGGAGCCATTAGATGGTCCGATATCGATAGTATGATTAAAAGCGGCATTGGTATGATGGGCTTCATTGCTTTTGTCATGCTCGTCGCCTCAGGATATGGAGACGTCATAAGAGCCACGGGTGGTGTAGAGACCCTCGTTGAGTCAGTCAGCGGATCCATTGGCGGTAATCAGTTAGTAGCCGCTACAGGAATGATTGTCTTAGGACTACTGATTACAATGGGTATCGGGACCTCTTTCGGGACTATTCCGATTATTGCTGCCATCTATGTTCCTCTGGCATTAGAACTAGGATTCAGTCCGCTGGCAACGGTGCTATTGATTGGGTCTGCTGCGGCTTTAGGTGATGCTGGTTCTCCAGCATCCGACAGTACGCTCGGCCCTTCTGCCGGCCTCAGCGTTGACGGACAGCATGACCATATCTGGGACACGTGTGTGCCAACCTTTATGCACTATAATATTCCTATAATGATATTTGGGATTATCGGAGCGCTTATTTTATAGTTTATAATCTATTCAAATTTCCAGTAGATAAATACGATGTTTACAGCACATCAATAAAAAGCTCGAGAAGACTTGTATACAAGTCTTCTCGAGCTTTTTACGTTATATTTATCCAGCATCATTAATGATATGTGATAGTTCAGTGGAAATCACTAAATTCAATCTCAAACCTTTGTATTTAATAATAAAAGAAGATACAATCTGATCTGTTAAAATGTACCTTTTAAATTCATCAATTCATACATCACTTCATCAATAAATTGGAGTTCTTCTTTAACTTCAAGCTCAATGCCGACTTTATTACAGAAGTCTTCTACGATCCATTCAATCGAGTCTTCTCGTATTTCAATTCGATCAGGTTTGTTGGTTTCACATAAAATTCGAATAATTCCAAGAACTCTTTCAGGGTCTTCTCTCTTTGATTCATACATATCCTGATCCCACACTTCCCCCGTTTTTGCATCGACTGTAAGAAGCAATCGAGGATACAACGGACGCTGCTCTTCACTTTCTTGAACAGGAACAGGCGCATACAGGATATCCAGTTGAATCGCACCGTGTTTCACAGCCTTAGATTTTAACCGTCTGACCATTAATTCGTCTTCAATTATAATTTTTCTCTCTTCTTTATCTAGCTCATCCAGATCAGGTAAACGCATATACACTGTTTTCCAGTCACTTTTATTATTCTCTTTCAGTCTTGCAGCAAATAAACCTATAGCATACTTTTCTTTTATTGTTCTTTCTTTCAGGTCTTTCACTGCTTTGGGAACTTGTTCCAGCGCTAGAATCAGCCACTGAACTTCACCCTTATTAAGTTTTAGCCATGGGTGATAGCCCGGCTCGAATTTTTTTATTTCCGGCCACTGTTTTGATCCTTTATAACTCAATCCCAGCGATTGTATATGTTCGTAGTTAGCAGGATCCAGTTCTGCACGGTCTTCAAAGGAAACCATCAGACAGTCTTGTGCATGTAAAAGCTGATGATCAGGGATATTTCGTTCCCCGCTGGCTAACTGATGGAAATTCGAAAAACCTTCATCTCCAATATAGACTGCCATTGCAAAATGTTCTCCCATAGCCCCCATGATTGAACAGTATGCTCTTTCAATCGTTTCCGGATGTTGTACTATGATCAAGTCTGTATCTCCTAAGTATTTCCATGGTTCTGATTTTTTGAATGCATCTGTGGCCTGGTACAATCGAAGCCATTCATCGTCCGTAACGGTGTCAGAAACTTTCGAATCTTTATTCCTCGGTTCATTCGAATGCTTAGAAGATGGTCTTAACACGTCATTATAATTGTACTGTTCTGACAGTCGACAATCTGTTCGTCTTTCCCACTCTTCCAGCCATTTTTCGGTAGGATGAAAATAATCTTTGTCTTTCAAACGTAGTAAAGAACCAGCCCAATCACTTAACGCAAAACTATTAATGTCAGCTACTTTAATAGAATCGTAATACAAAACATGGTCTACGTCCTTTATGATTGCGTTTAGGGGACCTATTTTCTTAGGACCTAACGATTTAGTAAACAGTAAGGAATCAGCCTGTTCGATATATCCCTCTATGACATCTTGCGGGAAAGAGTACTTAATCATTGATTCTTCCAAACCTGCAATGAAAGCTGGAATGAAATCTTTAAACTTCTTATATTTGATCGGTCCTACAACAACTGGATAATTCGTTAAGTCATTGACTAGAACTACCAGGCAATTTGTTTTACTCACCTCTAAAATATTCGCGTGCCAGTCATATAATTCATCCATTTCAGATGACAATTCGAAGGACTCGTCCAACTCTAGAGAATTATCCTGTTCAATCATCTTACTTTTTTTGATAATATCCAGCATTTTTTTCGTACAATGTATACGCATAGTAAACTCCTTTAAACTTTCTTTTAAGAATATATAATATTAGCTAATTAGTGCAAAGTAGATGGAAACAAATAATATTAGTACCATCATAGTAATGAAATGCACACCTAAAATACTTGAGTAATACTCGCCCTGTTTCTTGGTAATATTCATCCGTTTGATTATTCGTCATTTCAACCTCTCCAGAATAAAACTTAATTATTTATGTATTATGTACAATCACTAGTTCAATAGTCTACTTTATAATTAAGTATATACCAAATAACAAAACAGACACAATACTTTTTTCCATTAACCTTTGGATTTGAGCATAATAGCCAACTATGCCCATTTCGTACCAGATTTTATAAATTCCCCCTTCTATGTTATCATGGAAAAGTTGTATTTTTATTAATCTTAGGGGGAGAAAAATGAAAAAGATTACATTATTCAGTTTATCAAAAACTGCGGTGCTGCTTTCTGTTCCAATTTTACTTACAGCGTGTGGAGAAAATGATAGCGATAGTTCTCAGGATGAAAACGTCGGAGAAACTTTAGATTATACTATTACAGGTATAGAACCCGGAGCAGGTACGTCCGAAATAGCCCGTAAGACTCTTGAAGAATATGATAACTTAAACGGATGGGATATTCAGGAGAGTTCTACTGCCGGAATGTTGACTGAATTAAGTCAGGCAATCGATAACGAGGAGCCAATCGTTGTGATTGGATGGACTCCTCATTATATATTTGAATTATATGACCTGAAAATGCTGGAAGACTCTCTTAACGTTTTCGGAGGTGAAGAAGGTATCAACACATTAACACGTACCGGCCTTGAAGAAGATATGCCTGAAGCTTTTGAAATACTCAGTCGATTTGAATGGGAAACAGAGCATATGCAGGAAGTCATGCTCGAAGGTTTAGAAAGAGACTTTGAGGACGTTACTGCGGAATGGGTAGATAATAATCGCGACTTAGTAAATGAATGGACGGAAGGTATAGACGATGTCGATGGCACTGAATTTAAATTAGGTTCAATTCCATGGGATACCGAACGTTCTTCTGCTAATGTCATGGCACGTGTCTTAGAAGAAAAAGGATATGATGTCACTATCACTAACTTGGATCCGGCAGTTATTTACCAAGCTTTAAACCTAGGCGAAGTCGATGCCACATTAGGAGCATGGCTACCTACAACGGCAGGCGCTTTTATGGAAACATACGGTGAGAACATTGTTGATTTAGGACCTAACTTAACAGGTACAGTCATAGGTTTTGTCGTTCCGACTTACATGGAAGATATCAACTCAATCGAGGACTTACCCGCTAAAGACTAATTGAAAAGTATTTCAACGTCAATAAGAGAGCACAATGACCCTTAAGACAAGGTGTCATTGTGCTCTCTTATTGTTTAGTTTCTAATTTTTAAAATATTTTAAGTTTTGTACTAGAAATATTGTAATTGAATTAGTAAGACAGACTGGTTTTCCAGCCTTTTTGCTTTTTATTTTCTAGTTGGACGCTTGCCCCAATATTGGAAGTAATCCGTACGGATGTAGCCGTTATAGAGTTTACGTTTTTTGGTTGCTCTTTTTCCGTAATGTTCTTCGAAGTCCAAGTCACTTGTAATGATGTATTTGCTCCATGTTTCAAGCGGTTTAAAAGCTTCTCCCATTTCACGGTATAACTGATAGACATCTTCTGGGTCTCCCATTCGTTCGCCATAAGGTGGGTTGGAGATAATAACGCCGAATTCTTTGTCTGTCTTGAAATCTGCCAATTGCATCTGCTTGAATTTAACACTGTGTGAAAGACCCGCTTCCAGTGCGTTAGCTTTAGCGATTTCAATCATGCTGGCATCAATATCTGTTCCCAGAATATCCAGTTCGACATCATAATCTGCCTGATCTTCTGCATCCTGACGAACTTTTCGCCATAATTCTTTAGGCATCCAATCCCAGTCTTCACATAAGAATGAACGGTTGAATCCTGGTGCAATATTGTGCCCGATAAGTGCTGCTTCGATTGGAATTGTTCCAGATCCACACGTTGGATCAACGAACGGACGGTCTTTATGCCATGTTGTCAGCATGATTAAAGCTGCAGCCATGTTTTCTTTTATTGGTGCTCCGCCTTTTTCTATACGGTATCCACGTTTAAACAAACTAGGTCCGGTGGTATCGATAGTGAGTAATACTTTATCATCTCTGATGGCCACTTCAATAGGGAATTTCGCTCCTGTTTCGGGCAGCATCCCTCTTCTGTGATACACATCTTTGATTTTTTCAGCTATCGCTTTGTTCACGATCTTCTGAACATCTGGAACACTGTACAAAGTAGATTTTATCGATTTACCGCTGACCGGAAAAGCCGCATCCATGGATAAATAGTCATCCCACGGTAATGCTTTGGTCTGTTCAAATAAATCATCAAACGTTTTGGCCTCAAATTCACCAACAATGATCTTCACGCGGTCAGCTGTACGTAGCCATAGGTTGGCTTTTGCAATATCTTCTTTGCCGCCTTCAAACCGTGCACGTCCGTTTTCAACTTGGACATCGTATCCTAATTTTTTCAGTTCATCTCCAACAAGGGCCTCGATCCCACTTGCGGCTGTAGCGAGTAATTTATAGGTCATTCATTTGCCACCTCTCTTATTCTTATCGCATGCATGAAACATTATTTACGTAAAGAAATCCTCTCTAAAAAAAGAGAGGATTTCACCACTATGTACATCACTGTAAGCCATGTTTTGTCTAGATAAAACGGTGAAGTCTTATCCGAGATAATCATCTGTCTGCACGAGCATTATGCCCTGCCTCTTCTCTCTGTTCAATTCCAGGAGAAAAGTGCCCCTACCAAAGTTTGGGTTGCTCACTCGAGGGGTTTACCGCGTTCCACCAAACGCGTTTCCACGTTTGCTTCGTCACTGTGGCACTTTCAAGGGTACTCAAGCATAGGTTTCCCCGTAGCTCTTTTTCCTGCCGTCATCCCATATCTGGGAGCCGCAGCTTATTGTTTCGCTGCGCACGAACACTACAAGCATCGCAGCTTGTGTGAGCATGGACTTTCCTCACAACTCTATTGAGCTGTGCGATTATCCGTGATGTACATTATTTAATTTTATTCGTCTTCTAATTTTGATCCAAAAACATGACGTTCAAGGTTAGATAGACGTTTCAAAATATCGAAATTAGATACGTTCGAGTTTGTTTGACCGGAACTTGAGCTTTGTGTGGTCATCTGTTTGGCCTGTTCATCCACTTTATCGAGCAGACGGTCATTCTCAGCTTTTAACTGTTCGATCTCTTTTTGAAAAGCATCATAGTCTCTGATCACAACATCAAGAAATTCATCGACTTCTGTTGGATCATATCCACGCATTTTTGTTTTAAAATCTTTTTCTAAAATTTCTTTTTGGGTCAACTCTTTATTCACGCTTACACCTCATCTATTCGTCTCTAATTAATCATAATGATATTAATTAAATTTACTCATTTAGGCAAAACTCATACTTATAGTACCATTATAGCAAACATAAGACTAAAAGTGAAGGTAACCTGGTTCAATATCTTTTTATTTGAGTTTATTTAAGTTTATTTCATTCACAACTCTATGTTCCGATTGCTCAATAGTATATATTGAACCTGATATATCGGTTAAATAAATCTTTTTTTATGGGCACTTCTATTCAAACCGCTCTTCTTCAAGCAAATCATTGATGAACCACTGAAGCTCATCAAATGAGATAGTTTCTATTTTATAAGAGTGTTTTTCCTGATATTTTAGAGCCTGATCATAGAAGAACGAGACTTTGCCCTCATGATCCATGTCATAAAAGAGCAGGCACCCATCCGTATTTTTAACGATGAACTTCTGATTATTTTTCAACTGCCCCGGGTTGGCGTAATCCTGATTTGAAGTGTAATTGATATAATCTGCCCGTTCTACGATTGAATTGTAGTACATTTGGTTGACTTCATTCCATTTGCTTGAAAAGCTCGTGTAAGGCAATAATAAGGCCAATTTCAGTTCAGGATAGTCTGCCTTCAAATCCAGTGCGACTTCCCCCATCCACAACTCCGTACCCAAGTTGCCGGATATAATCACCCATTCCATGCCCTGTTCGATATATTCAATCAGTTTCCTTTTAAAGAATTTTTTTATATAATCTATTTTCGGATCGTCGGCAGAAAAAATTGAGAGTTCAAAAGATCGATAACCACTGACGTATAAATTTTTAATAAGTTTCTCCTCCATTCTACATTCACCAGTCATTGTTTGGTAAACTAGAGTTATATCAATTTAAGGTTGTGAACACATTGACTATTCGGTATCCAAACGGAAAACTATATCATACTCATGATGACAAAAAGGCGCCTGAAAATCAACCTAAGAAAAAGAAAATCTCTTACAGTAAACGCGGGATGACATTAGAGGAGGATTTAAACGTCACGAATGACTATTATCTCTTGAGAAAAAAAGCGGTCATTCATAAGAAACCCATTCCCATACAAGTGGTTAATGTCGATTATCCAAGACGAAGTGCGGCTAAAATTACCGAAGCATACTACCGGAGAGCATCCACGACGGATTACAATGGCGTGTACAAAGGTCGCTACATTGATTTTGAAGCAAAAGAGACGCAAAACAAAACTTCTTTTCCTTTAAAAAACTTCCATGATCATCAACTGAACCATATGCAGGCCTGTTACGAGCACGGAGGGATCTGTTTTGTTATTATACGTTTTAGTACATTGAACCGCGTCTTTGTTGTAAACTTCCCTCTACTGAACAAGTGGTGGCACCAGCAGTTTGAAGAAAAGGGAAAAAAATCGATTCCATTAAAAGCGATTGAAACAGACGGCATTGAAATCAACTATAGCCTCTCCCCTCGTCTGCCTTATTTAGTCGTTGTTGATCGATTGATCAATGAACAAAACATTTGAAAGAGTTTAAAGAAAAGAAGAACACAATTGACTCAGTTCTAAAACTAGTGTAAAGTTCTTCTCTGATATACTGAAATGAATTAAACTCATTTTAATGAATTCAAAAAGAGCATAATAAAGGAGCGTAACATGTCACAAAAAGATGAAATGTCTCGTAAAAATTATAAAAAAGAATCGAAAAAAAGCACTACGCATCAACCGAAAAAATGGTTTAAACGAATCTTCCTTACGCTTATAACCCTCTTTTTATTGGTCCTTGTCGCTGGAGGAGGTCTATTCGCCTACTATGCTTCTAATGCACCTGAATTGACTGAAGATGACTTAATGGGCACCTATTCTTCTGAATTATTAGATAAAGACGGTAATGTTTTTTACACGCTAGGTGGCGAAGTGCGGGATTATGCCGATCCGGATGCCTATCCTGAAGTTATGCTTGACGCGATGACAGCCATTGAAGATCAGCGTTTTTATGATCATATGGGCATTGATCCGATTGGTATCGGACGCGCCGCAATCGGATATATCACCAATCAAGGACAAATTGTTGGTGGTGGTAGTACCATTACCCAGCAGTTAGTCAAATTATCTGTCTTCTCCACAACCAGAGCAGATCAAACGTTACAAAGAAAAGCGCAGGAAGCCTGGTTAGCCATTCAACTTGAACGCCAACTTTCAAAAGAGCAGATCCTTACGTTATATATGAATAAAATCCACATGGCTGGTAACGTCTATGGTATTTCTACTGCAGCCGAAGAATATTTCGGTAAAAATGTCAGTGAACTGAAAATACATGAAGCAGCTTTGTTTGCCGGCATGGCTAAAGCACCTAACCGATACAGTCCCTACGCTGATCCTGAAGTAGCCAAAGATCGTCGTGACGTGGTAATCAACGTCATGCGTGATGAAGGCCATATTACCTCTGAAGAGGCAGAAGCAGCAAAAGCTACTCCAATCGATGAAGGATTAGTCGAACAAAGTGAAACTGAAAGAAACAATTTGGTTTTTGATGGTTATTTAGTGCAAGTGTTAGAAGAAGTAGAGGAAAAAACTGAATTAAACCCGTTTACTGCTGGCTTAACGATCCAAACAAACCTGGATATGTCTGCCCAGCAACGTGTCTTTGACGTCCTTAATTCTGACGAATACGTTGACTTTGTGAACGATGATGTTCAGGCGGCTGTTTCTCTGGTCGAAGCTGAAACTGGTAAAGTAAGAGCTTTAGGAGGCGGCCGGAATCTAGAAGTACAGTTATCACTTAACCGTGCTACTGAACAAAAAAGTACAGGGTCTACTATTAAACCTTTAACAACATACGGGCCTGCTATCGAGCATCTACAGTACTCAACTTATCATCAGATTGTTGACGAAGAATACATGATTCCTGGTACAGACTTTTCTCCAAGAAATTATGATAGACAATTCAAAGGACAGATCAGTTTACGAGAATCACTGGTTGACTCACGTAATGTGCCAACCGCTAAGATATTCAATGAAGATCTGGACATGAATCAAGTAGAAGAGTTTTTGACAAACTTAGGTATTCCTATTGAACCTATGTCGCGTGAAGGTGAATTAGTTCCGCAGAATGCTTATAACGGTGTAATGAGTTCACTACAAATAGCAGCCTCTTATGCTTCCTTCGCCAACGGAGGGAATTATACTGAACCGTATACTGTTTCAAAAGTGACCACACAAGATGGACAGGAAATCGATCTCACGCCCGAAACAAACCAAGCAATGTCTGGCTACACCGCTTATATGGTTACGGACATGTTGAAAGATGTTGCTTCCAACAACTCGAATACTGTAGGTCTGGGGAATATCCCACAGGCGGGTAAAACAGGAACCACTAATTTCAGTGAAGCAGCTATTGAACAATACAACTATCCATCACACGCTGTACCTTCATCTTGGTATGCTGGTTACACGTCAACCTATTCCCTATCTGTCTGGACAGGTTTTGATTCTGCTGCTGAGGGGTATTTAACATCCAATGACGGAACGCGCACACTCCCCCGTCATATTTACAGGGAAATCATGCAGTATGTTTCCGAAGGTGTAGATAACAGCGACTGGCAAATGCCTTCTTCTGTTACGGAAGTGACTGTTGAAGACGGTACTGATCCGGCGAAATTACCCGGACCAAACACACCAGAAAGTGCACAAGTGACAGAATTATTTGTTAAAGGTACTGAACCAACAGAAACATCATTAAATTATGGCGAAAAGTTAGATGCTCCAAGCGGTCTCTCTGCCGATTACGATGAAGAGTCTGATGAGTTATCCATCACTTGGGATGACTACGCATTACAAAATGCAGATGAAGACGTTACCTATAACCTCTCTATCGACGGTGAAACAACAACCTTAAGTGATACCGAGTATTCTATGACCGAACCGCCTGAAGGAAACTTAACGGTCACTTTATCCGTTTCAGCTTATGACACAACAGGCCCGGAAGCTTCAATTGGTGTCACCGTTCCAGAACGTGAGGAAGAAGAACCTGAACCTGAAGAGGACGATGACGAACCTGAAGAAGCGCCCGAAGAAGATCTTGAAGACGAGGATGACCCTGAAGAAGTGCCTCAAGAAGACTCTGAAAACGATGAGGATGAAGAAGAAAATCCTGAAGCAAATATAGAAGACAATGAAGAAAATAATGGTGAGAACGGACAAAATAACGGAAATGAGGATGACGAATCAAACCAGGAAGAAACTTCTGGCAACGGTACTCCTCCTTCTGAGGATGAAGAGACCACTGAAGATGAGTCACCTGAAAATGATGAGGATGAATAAAAGCTGAACAAAAAAGGAAGAGCTAGGCGCCTCAGGCGCCTAGCTCTTCCTTTTTTATCCACTCATTCATCTTTAGGTTTGAAGAACGTTTTACCTTTAGACGTTCGATAACCTATAAACATATTCCATAGACCTATAATGAGACCTACTCCCCCTATAATGGGATCTTTAGAAACAACGTACAGAGAGAGGATGAAAATAAGAATTCCTATTATGATAAAAAAAATTCCATGTTTTTTTGTCATCACGACACACTCTTTCCAATTAAGTCATGTAAAAAGAAAACCCAATGCAGATGCATTGAGTTTTCGTATTACTGGGCTACTAGGATTCGAACCTAGGAATGACGGGATCAAAACCCGCTGCCTTACCGCTTGGCGATAGCCCAATTAAGGGCGACTGATGGGAATCGAACCCACGAATGCCGAGACCACAACCCGGTGCGTTAACCACTTCGCCACAATCGCCATACTATTATTTTCAATAAACAGAATAATAAATTACCTATCTAAAACAGGGGTAGTAGGAATCGAACCCACATCGATGGTTTTGGAGACCATAGTTTTACCGTTAAACTATACCCCTATTTAATGGAGGGAGTAGGATTTGAACCTACGAACCCGAAGGAACGGATTTACAGTCCGCTGCGTTTGACCACTTCGCTATCCCTCCAGCATATTAAGTTAAATGGCGCAGGACAGAGTCGAACTGCCGACACACGGAGCTTCAATCCGTTGCTCTACCAACTGAGCTACTGCGCCAAAGTATTGCGATGACCCCTACGGGATTTGAACCCGTGATTCCGCCGTGAAAGGGCGGTGTCTTAACCACTTGACCAAGGGGCCTAAAATAAAAAAAAAAAAGGAGAATGAGGGATTCGAACCCTCGATACGGAAAACCGTATACACGCTTTCCAAGCGTGCTCCTTAAGCCACTCGGACAATTCTCCATAAATATACTCCACAAGCAGGGCTCGAACCTGCGACATCATGATTAACAGTCACGCGCTCTACCAACTGAGCTATTGCGGATAATTTTTTCTTCAACAACTTAACTATCATAACACGGCATGATAAATCTGTCAACGCTTTATCATGCCGGAAATCATTTCACCTGTAGATTTTATCAGTTTATCGAACATGTATAACAGTTAAGATCGATTTTTAAATAGTAAGCTCCTGTCTACCCTTTCAGGAATCAAAACAGTTAAATAATCCGCTCTGACTTTAATGTTGAGCGGAAAATCAGGACCCTTTTCACCATCTAGTGCTACATGAGTCGTGTCATCCATTAAGCGGATTGTTGCTTCTTCAAATGAATCTATTGTAACTGATGAAGGCATTGTTCCTGTTTCATTATTTCTAATTAATTTTGATAAAACGACTATCTTATCTCCCAAAGTTGTTTGATCCAAGGTGAAAAGATGGAGTTTTCCATCATTCATTTTAGCTTCTGAGAAAAAATGGGGAATTCCTGAAACATTGTGTGAAACGCCTACAAGAAGCAAAGTACTCTCTCTTTTAAGCTTTTGACCATCGAGTATCAAATCATAACGGTATACTTTTTCATCTTTAAGAGATTTTATTCCTTCTAGAAAGTATGCAATTGGGCCATAAGCCTCTTTCATTTTTCCAGAAACTTCCCACACTGTTTCAGGTAATGTACCAGAAGATAAGGTGCTTAAAAATAAATGATCATTGACTTCTCCAACATCACATTTTTCTTGTTTAGCATCGACTAACTGATTGATCGCTTTGTGAATATCCGTTGACATTCCCCATCCAACCGCAATGTTATTAGCTGTTCCGGCAGGCAAAATACCGAGTACTGGTCGATACGCTCGTTCCTTTAAAGCATTTAAAACTTCATTTACTGTTCCGTCTCCACCCGTAACAACTAGATAATCGGCTTTATCAGCACACGCTTCAGTGGTGTACTTAGCAATATCACTTTTTTGTTTTGTTATTCTAGTCACACAATGCCACCCTTTTGACTTAAAGGTTTTTTCAGCAGTTTGGGCAATATCGACACTGTTTTTTTTACCCGAAGATGGGTTAGCTAAAATGAGTATCTTTTTCAAAATAATACCTTCTTCTTTAAGACGTCCGTTCTTTCTGACAGTCAGGACACAGTCCATAAATTTCTAAACGGTGAGAATCGACCTCATACCCTGTTAAGTTGCTGGCAACGACTTCAACGTCATCCAATCCCGGATAATAAATATCTTCAATTTTACCACATCTTGTACAAATCGCATGATAATGCTCAGTTGAGGCAAAATCAAAACGGCTCGAATTATCTCCAAACATCATTTCTTTAACTAAACCCATTTTAATGAATAAGCGTAAATTATTGTACACCGTTGCCACGCTCATACTCGGAAAATCATCTTCCAGTGCCTTATAAATTTCATCAGCTGTTGGATGACTGTCCTGATCTATCAAATATTCTAAAATAGCATAACGTTGCGGGGTGATTCGTATATTATTATATTTTAACCGTTCAATGGATTGTTCAACTAAATAACTCATATCTATCAATCCCTTATCGTTTACTTGTACTTACTCAAATGATACAGTTTTCATACAATATTTGCAAGAATATGTGCGTTGTTGACCTATTTTTGTTAAAATAATAACTTTTAATTTCCATTAAACTATCAAGGTCATTTGTAGTATAATGAAAATTATAAAATAAACATGGAAAGTTGTGACTTTAATTTATGAAAATCGGAGCAAGAACGTTTAAAACAAGTATTGCTGTATTTTTGGCTTTATCGATCCCCTCTTTGTTGGGTATGTATGAGGCTGCTTCTCTAGCTGGCATATCGGTGGTTGCCTCTATGCAGCCATCCGTAAAAAAATCTTATCTCACATTGAGAGACCGCCTTGTAGCAAACTCAATTGGTGGCCTTGTTGCCGTCATTATGGCCACTGGTTTTGGCACATCGTTTATTAATATCAGTTTTGCGACTGCTATTCTTATTGCATTGTTACATCAAATCAAATTAAATAATGTGATCGGCTTGTCGACCATGACGTTAATTATCATCATGTTGTCAACAGATGGTGATATCATGTCTAATGCTATAATAAGAGTTTCGGCTACATTTATTGGTGTCGTGGTTGCCTTCCTAGTTAACCGCTTGATCATACCTCCTAATTATGAAGAGAAACTTTTTCATACGACTAATCAGGTTACCGATGATTTAACCCGATTTATAAGAGTGAATTTGAGAAAGAACAGTCAGTATTCACTTATGCGAACTGATTTACAATCCATTGAACAATCTATAACAGAAATGAAACGTCTGCACAGTTTTCTCTTAGATGGAGAATGGCATACCTTTGGTCAAAAAAAAGAACAGTCATTCAAGAGATTGTTAGTCATCTATCGTCAATTTATTCGTACGACTGAATCGGCTTATTTCCTGGTTCAAACATTACATGAATCGGAAAATGTCTATAATCATTTTCCGGATAAACTTCGGATACTATTGCGAGAAAGGCTTGAGACACTCATGTCTGCTCATGAACAAATTATACTGAAATGGAATGGGCGTATATTACCTGAAGAAGTAAACTTTATCGCCTACAAGTCTGATCTGAGAAAAACATTTATGCGCTCATTTTTTACTGAGGCAAGTTTAGAATCCTATCTAGAGAATGATTACGGTCAAAGCAATACCGTGATTCATCTCATGTCTGCTGTTTTGAAATATGAGGAAGAGTTACAACATCTTAATAAGCTAGTCAGTAGTTTCAAAACGAATCACCCGGATAATCATTCTAAAGTACGTTCGTTGCACTAAAAAAAGACAAGGCTAGGACAACAAAAGTCCTAGCTTTGTCTTTTCAAGTTCTTATAATTCTTCCTTAAATAAGTTATCCAAAATAGAAACAACCTGACGCGTGCCCTCTTCATTCAAGTCATCATTATCATCGAAATAGGCTGCAAGAGATTTTTCCGATGCTTTGTCTGTGAACTTAGAATGTAAAGGTAAGACGGTTAGGTCTTTTTTTTCAGCGACTGTCTGCATTCTACCTAAATAACTTTGATAATCAAGAGAGCGAGAGTTGACTTGATTGATTTCTTTCGGAACAGGATACGGTTCGAGTAATAAGAGTTCAGTTTTTTCCTGTGTCAAGAGACCATCCAGCACATAATTCATAAACTCTTCTGTTTCCGCGAGTCCGATATCCCTTATTTTATCAGGTATCGCCGGCATTCCGTAAATGATCACATCCGGACTATCCTTTAATAGTGGCTGTGTAGTTTGCTGTATGTATAATTCATAAGAATCGAAGTCTGGATAGGTGTGATTCATGATGTTGAAATCACCGCTTACAGAGTCAGTAATCACCGTATTCAACTCCTTTACCCATTCCTCTTCCGAATTGATATCACCATAATAAGCTAATGACACTTCGCCGTTTTTCAAAGACATGAAATCTAAAAACTCATATAAAGAAAGCGACTCACTATTTTCTTCATAATATTCCAGAGTATTGTGGGAAGGTGCTGTATCAGTTTCTAATGTTTCTTCATCGATGACATCGTGATCTTCAGCAAAAACTACTTGGTCCTCATCCATTCCCTCTCGTTGCTTTGCGGAATATCTTTGTCCAAAAACAATCGTAACTATTGTTGCAATAAGTAATAAAGGGATTATTATGACATTTTTTTTCACATCTCTTGATCCTTTCCATCTGAAATAGCTTTACTTTTAAAAACCTGGATAAGGAAAACAGTAGAAGACATTACTGTCTCGCTACTGTTTTTTATCACAATCAGTTTTTTCCTGTTAATTGTTTATAACGGTCATACCAAAGGTCAACGTAACCATCTGAAAAAGGTCCTTTTTCTTCGTTGATCCAATCAACTAATATTTTGATGTGTTCTTTTAGTATTAAGTCTATCTCGTCTGGATATTCCCACTTTTTACCGTGTTCTTCATACTCATCGACATCTAACAAGCGTTTTTCTCCATCGGGAAAGACTTTAACATCTAAATCATAGTCAATATATTTTGCACCTTCTTCATCGATTAGAAAAGGCGAAGCCATATTACAATAATAAGACGTCCCTTTTTGACGTATCATTGTGACAATATTGAACCAATAATGTTTATGAAAATAAACTAATGCCGGCTCACGTGTTTTCCACCTTCTACCATCCGACTCTATGACTAGTGTATGATCATTACAACCGATCAGTGCATTTTCAGTTGTTTTTAACACCATCGTATCACGCCAAGTCCGGTGCAGACTTCCGTCATGTTTATAACTTTTGATTGTGATGAATTCCCCCTCTTTCGGAAATGTCATCTAATTACCAACTTTCTAGTCTGTTTTAACAAAGTATAATTTCTTCCTTCAATCTCATTTGTTATTATATCATAAAATAACTGTGATATAATAACGAATTAGAATATTTAATGGCCCACATTCAAAATAGAGTTAACGTTTTGATCAGATTGTTAATTTTCTGTGTTGGCATTGGAAACATTTCCTCTTCGAATTGATTGGGATGAATCCATTTTAATTCTGCAGAATGAGACTGATCTGAAATCAAGGATGCTTCAAAAACAATCATTTGCCATTTCAAATGCGAGAAAACATGGGTGAGGACACCTTTAGGCTGCTCATTTAAAGAAATAATCAGATCATAATTTTCTCTGATCATTTCTTCAATTTCCTCGCTGGAACGACTCTGAATGAATTCCTCTTGATTAAAGGTTTTCCATCCGCTATCAGTTAAATCATCTTGATTCAACATGATAGGTGTTAACATCCCCATCAAGACCCCTTTAGATGAACGTTTTCGAAAAAGATATTCCTCCTTTTCATTTTTGATGACGATAGTAAGGAATGTCTGCTCTTTCACTTTGTTTTTTTTCTTTTTAACCGGATATTTTTCCCAGGTTTCGTTGACGTATGAGGCATTGAAGTCCCTGACTGGACTCTTTTCTGGAAAATAATTTTTAGGTGTACAAATGGTTGCCCCTAAATCCATCAAGGCTTGATTGAAATCACCGGGTCTATCCGGATCGATCAATTGTCTGATCATTTCTTCAAAGACCTTTCGTGTTGAAGCCTTGCTGATATCTAAATCGATTTCAAATAACCTGCTCAATACGCGCATGACATTTCCATCCACCGCAGGATATGCCTGATTAAAGGCTATGCTCGTCACTGCTCCGGCCGTATAGGGTCCGATACCTTTCAAGCTTAATGCATCGTCATGCGAAGTCGGAAACTCTCCATCATGATATTCCATGATTTGATTTGCGGCAACTTTCATGTTCCTCACTCTGGAATAGTAACCCAATCCTTCCCATAGTTTCAGCAGTGTCGCTTCTGGGGCATTAGCCAAAGCTTCGATGGTAGGTAACGTTTCAATAAATCTCTCGTAATACGGTATCACTGTATCTACTTGTGTCTGCTGCAGCATAATCTCAGATACCCAAATATAGTATGGATTATCCGTTTGTCGCCAGGGTAGATCCCGTTTATTTTCATCATACCACTGTAATAAGGTTACGCGAAAATCACGAATCTTTTCTTCTGACCACATTGTTATTTTGTTTTCTTCTAGCAAATCCGTCTTGCTCACTGGTTTTCCTCTTTTTCTGATAAAAATTGGTCAATCAAACTGAAGGGATACCCTTTTGAATAGAGAAATGTTTTTGTCTTACGTTTTGCTTCATATTTATCACCTTTACGTGAATAACGTTGAAAGGCTTTGTCACCCTGTTTAACTAGCGCATCATATTCATCTTCTGCAGGTTGTTCCAAAGTCATGTCTTCCAGTACTTGTGAAATGATCTCTCGGTCGAACCCTTTGACCATTAATTGTTCTCTTATTTTTCGTTCGATTTCCCGGTTCGATTTATTGTGTTGTCTGTTCAACGTTTTTTCAGTTAATTTTTTTGCATTCTCAAGCTGATCTTCATCCGAATACTCAGTTAAGCCATAAGCTATCTCTTCCGGAGTCAGTCCTTTTGCATAAAGTGACCGTTCAATTTTTTTAGGTCCTTCGGTTTTCAGCTGAAAATTCGTTCGTACAAAACTCTTGGCATATGCCTTTTCATCGATCAATCCATTTTCTTCTAATCGTTCTATGACTCCGTCGATTTGTTCATAGTCTTTCTTGGCTAAATACTCTCTGATTTCTTTTTCGGTACGCATTTTAAAATTCAGATGATGCAGTGCCGCTTGATAAGCTTTGCCCATTTCACCTTTAACTTTTAATTCTTCAATGGTCTCTTCATCAAGTTCTTTACCTTTCACCAGTCGATATTTCACTAATAGCGCGTCATCCACTGCAAAAGCGTAATCATCATTAACATAGACATTGAAGCGATTTTTTGCTTTCTGTGCCTGAACCTTGGTAATAACAAATTCAGGCTCTGGAGCTGACTCGGAATTTCCGTTGTCAGTCATCTGCTTTACATCTTCCAGTGTAATATTCTTCTTATCTGTCGTTTTCTTTTCCTGCTTTTTAGTGCCTAATTCTACTAGGTTGGGTAGTGATGATTCTTTTCGTTTGGTCATTTTTTTTGCACCTCTTATCCTTCAGTTACAAGTATACCATTTATACGTTTGAATTTTAATGAATCCAGACGTAAAAAAAGCGCCTAAAATAATTATTCAGGCACCAAAACGTGTTTATTCATCTGGTTTTTCTTCTTCTCCACTTTCTTCATCAAGGCCGATTTATGCTTTGACTTCATTTCCCGGTGATTCCCCAGTAATTTTCAGTGCTGGTTTTGCCTCATCCAGTTGATTCCTGAGCGGTCTATTCTTAATATCACTTATTGTCGTCAAGTGATTTCTTGCCCTGTTCTTCGAGTTCCTCAGAATAATTTGCTTCAGACTCTGGTGCTTCCGTATTTTCATGAGGCTCTTTTTCGCTTTTTGCATCAGTATTCAAAGGACTGACTGCTTTAGGTTTAACGACTCCTTTAGCAACCGTATTGCCGTAACCGTAATCGGATTCTTCAGTTTCAACTCTGTCCTCTTCACCGGTCAAGTCAGGCTTCTCTTCTGATTCTATTCCTTGTGTCTCTACATTATTACCGATATCTTCACTCTCGCTATCTGCATCACTTGGTTTTTTGTTTTTTAAAGCTTCCAATTCTTCTGTATTCACTTCATCTACAGGATTATTTTGTTTATCTGTCATATTCTTTTCTCTCTCCTTATCTGCAATGATATTTTCATTTACCTCGGATAGATTCCCCTGCTTCGGTGCATCAGTATCAGCAAGAAGGATGATTTCTCCATCTTTCAAAGCATCGATATAATGATTGGCTCGATCGTGAGGGACACCATATTGTTCTAATATCGAATGATTTTCTTCACTGTTATAAGATCCAAACGAGAACACTTCTTTTACTTTGTCCCAAATACTATCATCTTCTAAGTCTACCTTGCCAACTTTCACATTCTTAAAAGCCTCAATCTCCCCATCATATTGCTGCGTTTTATCCATTACAAGCATCAGCTCACTAGCGGTATAGCCTTCTTCATCGAGTAGCTTTTCAACTTGTAAGACAGCATCCTTCTTGTCTTTAAATGTTCCTAATATATGGCGATCCATATTTTCATCCTTTCTGTTAACATTGTCATATTTCGTTCACGTATTTATCCCCAATCATATCATTAGACAATCCGCATGTAAAAAGATACGCTTCGCGTATGATAATCGAATAATCGGTAAAATAAATGAATAAAATGCAGATTATTCATCTTTTACTGGTATAATTTACTTTAAATCAGGATTAACTATTTACTAATATATTTTTGTAAATTCAAGGATATCCTTTATAGAGTTTGTGATTGTTACTTAATTAACCTGTTTTTTATACATATGTGTTTATTTTTCAGTCAGTTATGGTATATTTAACATATGAAGTGTTATCTAAAAAAGATGTTCGGGAAGGGTTATGCACTATGAAGAATCAAGAGGAGAAAGAAAAGCTAATGGAAGAACGTTTAAGTAAATTGAAAGAATTAACAGATGACTCCATGGATTATCGTTATCTCATGCAGGATCAACTGACCGATGCCATCAGTTCAGGAAATGAAGAAAAGTTGGAAGCGACACTAAAACTAATTAACATTGACCGGGTATTCAATTATCTGGAAAACGATAGTGACTGTGAATTAATCAACTCATTTAAAAACCATTTAATGACAGTGAATACGTACGCACGTATAGCCGCTAAAAACGGTGGCCTGTTACCTCTGTATCTTCATTTGATTTTCGAACGTTTTTCTATGATCATTAAAGATACGCAGTCTCTAGATTATTTAATTGAACACGTTTACTTTGAACTCTTCAGAGAATATTGTCATGCTGTAGCCAATTTCTCTACGTCTGACTACTCGTCAGTGATGAAAGAAATCGTTACCTATATCACAGACAATCTTACCAATGAATTAACTCTAACCAATATTGCTTCGATTTATGGTATGCATCCTGTTCATTTGGCGCGTAAATTCAAACAAGAGACAGGTAACACCTTTATTGGATATGTCAACCAGCAGCGTGTTTACCTTGCGAAATACTACTTCCACTTAGGCGACTATCAAATGAGTGAAGTAGCAAATCTAGCTGGATTTAATAGTCATTCGTATTTCACAAAGGTTTTCAAAAAAATAACTGGCAAGACACCTACAAAATACC
>NZ_JAWOBT010000014.1:0-39656 GCF_046484155.1 Alkalibacterium sp. | reverse complement strand
TCTCAGGAGAAACAGGATGGGGTTTGTTTTTCAGCAGCCGACCATGTTAAAGAACCTGAATATCTTAGATAATATTGTCCTACCTTCAATGCGTGATAATAGAAAGAAGGCATCAAAAGTATCAGATAAAGCCAAAACGCTGATGGGGAAAGTGGGGATCGGCGAACTGGATGAACGTGACATTACCCAGGTTTCCGGTGGTCAGCTTCAACGCGCAGGGATCTGCCGCGCGCTGATCAACAGCCCGGAAATTATTTTCGGAGATGAACCGACCGGGGCACTTAACTCAAAAACGTCACAGGAAATAATGGAGATCTTCTCAGAACTTAATCGGGAAGGGATCACCATAATGTTTGTTACCCACGATGCTATGGTGGCGGCACAAAGCGAGCGTGTCTTGTTCATGATCGATGGTAAGCTTGTCAGTGAAGTGCATCTTCCCAAGTTTGATGGTTCAGAGTTGGAAGTGAGAATTGAAAAAATCAGAGCGGAAATGCTGAAAGCAGGAATTTGATAACTGCGCGCAATAGGTGGTTGAGAGTTTTAAATTAAGCGTAAATGACTCATTTATATTTTCAATATTAAACAGAAATTATAATGACAACTCTACCAAGCAAGATCAATAATAGGTACATGATAAAATAGAATAATGATGTTTTAGTAGTAAAAATGATTGGATGATTTTGAGATTTGATAAACAAGTTATATCAAATAAACTAGCTCTTTTCGAGGAAGTGAAAAAGGAATAATGTGATTTAAGTGAATAAATAAAAAAACCAGTATGAAAATAAATTCCATGCTGGTTTTTTTATGAAACGGGGATGATTTCGACGAGGATCTGATATTTAACGCTGAATCAGTCGAATTCTTTGTAGTAATCTGTTTCCAGTATCTTGACGGAATAATAAAATTTATTGTCTACAATAAGAGAAATGGCATCGATATAATCATAGAAATCATCGTTGCTATCCCCTTCGGTTGGTATAAATTCATTAGTTGCTGAATTATACTTACCTTTGTCCGTAATAAAGCTTTTATTTCTAAACATGACGAGGGGACTAGAGTCAGAAAAGATATCAGATCCCATAAAGAGTCTGGAATCAAAGTCTAGTCCGAGTAAGTTGGAGAGTGTAGGGACAATATCGAGATTTGAACTTGGTTTATCTATAGTAACTGGGTCCATACCCTTTGTATAGATGATCAAGGGACTTTTATAGAGCTCAAAAGCTCTGTCCACTTCATGTCCAGCAAGCTCGTCTATGGTTGAATTATCAAGTCCATAAGGGTAATGATCTGTGGCTAAGACAATCAACGTCTTATCAGCGATATCCGCTTCTTCCAGCTGATCCAGCATATTCTCTAAGGCTTTATCAAGTTCGATTTGAGTGGCCAAGTAGGCTTTGGCCTGCTCTGAATAGGGTAAATCCGCGACATACTCTTTATTTTTATAAGCAATATTATTTCCCGCAAAGGAATACTGCATATGGCCACTGACCGTCATGTAATAAGCATGGAAGGGTTCATCAGCTATATATTCTGGAATTGTTTCTTGCATCATTTCCAGATCAGATGCAGGCCACCCTCCACTCATGTCAAGGCCATTTCCGACGCCCTTATAATCATAGCCCATATTAGGATGGGAAGCATCTCTATTATAGTAAGTATACGTATGGTTATGATAGGCGACTGTTTTATAGCCGAGGTCTTTTAATTGATTCCCCATAACAAAGGGAAGATCTATATTGGCCGATGCAGAAAAACTCCAGATTCCGCTTTTAGGAACGAGACTAGTCAATGATACATATTCACCATCAGAGGTACTTACATCCCAAAGAGGCACATAAAAATCGGTGAAATTATATCCTTCATTAACCATTTTAAAGAGAGTTGGCGTTACTTCCTCATGTACAGCGTAAGGGGAAAAACCTTCAGCAGTTAGAAGTATGAGGTTATAACCTTCATATTTCCCAGTGAATTCATTTTTCGCTGTAGCTTCCACGCTTGCAAAGTAATTATGCATCTGCTTGAGACTATCATCATCTTCAGCCGAAAGCATTTCTTCGAAATCGATATTTGATGTATTATATTCTATTTCCTTCTCGACGCTCTCTTTTTCATCTTTGTCCGTTGTGACCTCTTCTTCATCATTTTCTTTTTCCGGCTCATCTATAGGCTCTGGATCAAAGGTAGGCATATCAGGAGCAGTCTGGGTAGGGGACCACCCCGTAGCCAATCTTTGGAAATCTAACCGCATAGTAGTGACCATGCCAAGCCTGTCAACGGAAAGAACGGGGTCCCTTGTTTGGAAATATAAATCATAGGCTGAATTCTGATCTTTTCCATTAACCCAAATTGTAGTCAGACCTGTGATATGAAAGATTATGATTAAACAAACCAATAGTCCTCTATAACCCATTTTAATTCTGTCGAAACTGAAAACTCTTTTGCCCCAAAACATGATAAAAAAGGCTGGCAGAAAAAATAAAAGTAGCCAATAATAATTATTTGAAATGATAGTCCATATGTCCTGTCTAAATTCAAATATCTGAGAAGCATTTCCCGCTGAATAAAAACTGTAAAACGTTCTGAAGAACTGATCATAAATAAATTGCGTAGAGAAGACTAAGCCCGTTATGATTAAAAGTACAACAGACATAATATGATTAGTTCTATTCTGAAACAAGCTGGAAAGTAAAAAAATAACAATAGCTAAAGTCATTGAAAATATAAAGGAAATTAAAAGACCTATAGAAACAAAACTGGCATTTTCCACTACGTTTAGTCTCAGGATAAACTCCATAAAGAATAGTGAGATTATGAAATAAACTAATAGTGGTAGATTTTTTTTATTTTTCATAATGAAAGCGCCTCCTTGGTGTTAATATTTTAACACATCTAGATATTAATGTACTACTATAGAACAAAATATTTCAAATGAATTAATTAATTCAACGATACGAGTTTTATATATCTATTAGTGAAATGGCTTTATTTCAAAAAGTAACCGATTCAATTATACAATCAAAGTTATGCGTATTATACTAGAAGTGTAGATTAAAACTCAAAAATAATGGCATAATAAAATATAAAAGCATGGACCATAATCGGTTTAGAAGGAGTAGAGAGATGAAGGATAGAATGAAAGTAGCTCTTATTGGAGGAGCTTTGTTAGGAATTATTTGTGTAGTAGGAGCATACGTCCGGTCTGGTTTTTCAGCCTCTCCTATTTTTGTGTTTTCACTTTGGTATAACCGGGTCATCATTGGCCTGGTCGTGGGTGCTCCATGGGGCGAGACAGTTAGAAATAAAGCATTACTTCGTGGAGCTTTGCTAGGTCTTTTAGTTTCCTTTGCATTCTATAGTACTACTGGATTTCAAGATCCTATCAGTTTTGTGGCTGGGATCGTATATGGTGTTTTACTGGAAGGATGGCTCAGTCGAACTGGAAGAATGAAAAAGTTATAAAAATTTATTGAACAGTGAGTAAATATAATATATGAGTTCTTATTGTAATCCAACTTCGATAAAAGTTTGTGCAGCGTATAAGCTCTCAGATTTTTTTTATTCACAAGGACGTAATCAGGATGCCCCCTTTTTGAATTTACAGAAAAGTAGTATCTTGTATAGTTATAAAAAAATCTCATTATCAGTAATTGATATATCTTTCTATTAATCACTATCTATAATAGAATTAGGACGTGCCAAGAATGATAATGAAAAACGGAGGAATGTACTTATGGATAAATTTGGATGGGCTTACATTGGTTGTGGAAGTATTGCCTACACAACAGCAAACGAACTGGTGAAGACAGATGATAATCAAATCGTGGCTGTCTGGAACAGAACAAAATCAAAGGCTGAAAAATTTGCAAAGGAATTTGGTGGAACAGTCTTTGATACTGCAGAAGAGGCAATCAACGCTGCAGGTGTAGAGGGTGTATATGTCAATGTGAACGGAGATAAGCATGCCGAATATACAAAGCTATCTATTAAGAACAAGAAACCGGTACTTTGTGAGAAGCCATTTGCTGTCAATGAAAAAGTGGCAAAGGAAGTATTTGATTACGCTGCAGAAAAAGATGTGTATGTCTCAGAAGCAATGTGGACATGGCACAATGAGACAGCCTTACAGGTAAAAGAGTGGGTAAAGTCTGGTGTCATCGGAGATATAGAGTCGGTTGACTGTGCATTTGCTGTCCCATTGCTCAAGCATTCCGATAACCCGCGACTTACAACCCCCTCTATGCTTGGCGGTGCACTCTTAGATCTTGGCGTCTATGCAGTCAGATATTGCTACGAGCTTTTTGGTATGCCAGAGCAGATTCAGTGCGAAGGCGATATGCACGAGGTGGATTACGCGGAAAAAATCGAATTTCAGTACCCAGGCTTTGAGGCTAAAATGAATATTTCCATGACAGAAGATGCTGGAAACTTCTTTGAAATAAAAGGAACAAAGGGCTCTATTTCTGTTCCAAAGTTTAATTCAGCAAAGCAGGCAACGTTGAGAACTGATAGAAAAGAAGAAGTATTCGAGATGGAGGGACTTTTATATGGCACACAATTTTCCAATGTAGCAGCTGAGATTCGCGCCGAAAAAAAAGAAGGAGAAATGATTCCTGCCAAAAGTACAGTAGAAGTGATGGCACTATTGGATGAATGCCGCCGACAGATGGGGCTCGTATATCCACAAGAAAAGGCTGCAGATATAGATGGGGAGAAGACTAAGTAACCAAATACTAAGGTTAAGAGAATCAGTCATCTGTGATTTAACTTTAAGCTTTTAAGAGAAATAATTGATTGGTAAATCGACATTAGTTATAATTTATAAACACTATCAGGTCGAAATAGGTGGAGTGCCAAATATTGAGGTCAAGATAAAGAAAATAACAATACTTAAAAAATTATAAGTAAAGGTGGGATAACTGGCTGGGCTTTTACAAACGATGCCATACCAGCAATAACCAAGATGAACAAAATTAAAAAAGTTCTTGAATGGTTCAAAGATAAACCTATCATTATTTTTGCCTGTGCCGGCAACAACAATGTTGATAAAGATATCGCTGACATCAAAAACAACAACTTCAATAAAGATCAATTAGCATTTCACACATTCTTTTATTTGCCTGAGGGTGTCGATTTTTCTAAGGTGAAAGGTATCATTAAAATGATGCTGAACGTATTTATAAAAATCGTGGAGATGAAGAAGAATAAAACGAAAGACGAAGAAGCGATCCTTGAGAGCTATTATCATCCGACTAATTATGTTGATAAAAAGCACATTGAAGCGATCGTTTCTTATGCTAGAAAAATCTAAGGCTTTAGACGATTTTAGACCTTTATCTTTAATTACCATGTGTTTTTCAAATTGAGCTCGAGAGCTTTACGTGATGTGGAACTTCAATTGTTAACTATAAACTTATAATACGAAGGAGCATAAAAATGAAACGTAAAACAAAAGCATATATCAGTGCAATTTTATTAGTCATCACATTAATCGTCAATGCTATGGGTGCTTTTGGTTGGATCAATGGACTCTCGCAAAAAGAAGTATCAGATATGTACCCAACTTTAATCACACCAGCACCCTCTACCTTTAGCATTTGGAGTGTTATCTACACATTTTTGATTATTTCTATAGTCGTTATGATCTTCAAAAATAAAGAAGCATACTTTGGGCGTGCTATCGATGAAATCAGTTATCTTTTTTGGGCCTCATGTGTTTTGAATATTTTTTGGATAATAAGCTTTTCTTATAACTTAATTGGTTTATCGACATTATTCATTTTTGCTTTTCTGATTGTCATGGTTTTAATTGTAAAAAAAGTTGGAAAAATCCAGACGAAAAGACGCTGGTTGCTACCCATTACATTTGGCTTGTATTCGGGGTGGCTTTTTATAGCGACTGTTGTGAATATAGCTGCTTGGCTTGTTAAAATTGAATGGGATAGATTCGGAGTAGCTCCTGAGACTTGGAGTTCCATTATTCTTTTAGTTGCAGTGGGATTGACTTTGATGGTCTTATTGAGTACTGAAAACGCAATATTCCCAATTCCTATAGCATGGGCATACTTCGGAATCTATAATTATTTATTAGCACCGGAAGGCTTTCAAGGACAATATAACTTATTGCAAAATGTTGCATTAATAGGGATAGTGCTTTTGATTGGGATTTCAGCAATCCAGTTTTATAAAAATCAGTATAGTCTCATGCCGGATGGTCTAGTTAGCACAGATTAATTTCAGGAAGATAAGCGGCTTGAAAAAATCAAGCCTTGTAAGGTTCTTTTTTAATTGATATGGCTGTAAGAATTGAAATAGATTTAACTCAATTAAGTCTGGTTTTTTGCAAGGTTCAAGAATTAGATCTATAGGGTTAGAGCAATAGGAAGTCGATCAAAGAAGAAAAAGTGATAAGAGAAATCTGCAAAAAATGTAATAAGTGAATCAACCAAAAAGAGTAGGTGTAACACCGTTTACAACGGTCTTGCACCTACTCTTTTCTCGTGGGATTTTCGTAGGCCTCGATGAATCAAGGGGGTTCTTAGATGACGCTCCCATAAAATGAATGAGATTATCGGAAAGCATATTATCCCGAGAGCCTTCTAATTATATATTTAGACATAACAATTCGAGATTTGGCTATTAAGAAAAAATTGAATTGACATTTTACTCAAAGCTGTGTAAAATACTAATTGCCTACCAAACGGAAGGTAGGGAAGGAGCGTAATGATTTTGGAAACGAAAAAAAAGATAATAGATGCGACGTATGGATTATTTGCTGAAAAAGGTATGGAGTTTTCTTTGAATGAAGTTGCTAATATAGTAGGGATAAAAAAAGCCTCTATTTATGCACATTTTCCAAGCAAAGAAGAGCTGTTATATCAATTGTTTAACAAAGAGATCGATGAATACCTTGCCGTTGTGGAAACTCAATCAAAGAGTCTGAAAGAATTGTTTTTTGGGGTTTTAAACTATTACAACAGTTCACGAAAAAAACTTTTGTTTTGGAAAAGATTACTTTTATTTCCACCTGATACGATGGATAGTGAAATAAGTCAAAAAATAATAAATTTATCAGAGCAACGCTATAAAAAAGTGAAACAGCTTATAAGCAGCAGTTCACCTCCAAATAACGATAAAAAACAATATGACGATATATTAACTGTTATGTTCTTGTCTGTTATTCATGGATTATTATCGAGTGAAATTATTTATTCAAATCTGAATATAGAAAGCTACTATGATCAGGAGTGGCAAATATTTGAGAAAATGTTAAAGAAAGAAGAATGAAATGTTAAAGCCAAAGTTTTTTTCAATCATAAAGAACAGGAAAAAAGAATTACCTTTAAAACAACTTAAAGATGATATAGTCGCAGGAGTAATTGTTGCTATCATAGCACTGCCTTTGTCAGTTGCATTAGCAATTGCTTCAGGGGTCACACCTGAAAAAGGACTCATAACGGCTATTGTTGGTGGTTTTTTAATTTCTTTATTAGGAGGAAGTCGAGTTCAAATCGGCGGACCAACTGGAGCTTTTGTCGTTATTATATTTGGAATCATTGCACAGTATGGTTTAGATGGTTTGCTGATTTCAACAGTTTTAGCTGGTATCTTTATGATCATTATGGGAGTAATGAAGCTGGGTAGTGTCATTAAGTATATACCCTATCCAACTACAACCGGATTTACAAGCGGAATAGCGATCGTATTATTATCTACCCAAATCAAAGATTTTTTTGGACTTGAGATCGATCAGGTTCCATCAGATTTTATAGCAAAATGGGAAATTTATATCCATCAATTTAATACAATGGATTTAGCAACAACGTTAGTTGGATTGACTTCACTTTTTATTATCATAGCTTGGCCAAAAATCAATAAAAAGATTCCAGGATCATTGATAGCGTTAATTTTAGCTACTATTTTTGTCAAAGTGTTCAATGTTCCAGTGGAAACTATTGGAAGTAGATTTGGGGACATACCCAGTTCTATTCAATTTATAGACATTTCATCAATAAATATATCAGTGCCCATAATTAAACAATTAATCAGACCCGCAATAACAATTGCTTTCTTAGCAAGCATCGAATCATTGTTATCTGCAGTTGTATCTGATGGAATGATTGGAAAGAAACATAATTCAAATATGGAACTTATTGCACAGGGTATAGCTAATATTGCATCGGCATTGTTTGGCGGCATCCCGGCGACTGGGGCGATAGCACGTACGGCAGCAAATGTGAAAAACGGTGGACGAACACCGGTCGCAGGAATTGTTCATGCATTAACATTGTTATTGATCATGTTGGTTTTTATGCCATTAGCAAAATTAATTCCAATGGCTACATTGTCAGCGATATTGGTTATTGTTGCATATAATATGAGCGAATGGAGATCATTCAAAGGTATTTTCAATTCAACTAAAAGCGATGTTGCTGTGTTGTTAGTTACTTTTGTTTTAACTGTGCTATTCGACTTAGTTATCGCAATAGAAGTTGGGATGATTATTGCAATGTTTTTATTTGTAAGAAGAATGTCAGAAAATAAACTGATAGAGAATGTAAGCCATGAGCTTGGAATTTTTGTGAATGAAGAAGAAGATGACTCCGATATGTTGGATGAATCATTAATGGATCATTTAGACAGTAAAATTGCAATATATGAAGTAAATGGTCCTCTATTTTATGGGGTGGTTAACACATTCTTAGACATGCTTAATGAGATGAAGAGTACAACAGATGTAATGATATTAAGAATGAAGAATGTTGACAGTATGGATGCAACAGCTTTGAATGCCGTAAAGCAGTTAGAAAAAAGATGCAAAGCTCAAAATATTCTTATTTTGTATTCTGAAACTAATACTCAACCCATGCAAGTTTTAGAAAGAAGTGGGTTTGTTGAAAAAACTGGAAAAGATCGTTTTTTTAATACAACTAAAGAGGCCATCAAAGTAGCAAGCGAAATAGTGAAAGCGGGCCATAATCCTCATTAGTGACCTAGATCGGCACTAAAGTACCGATTTTCTGGGAAGGTCCTTAAGCTGAACAAATCTGCGAGGTTCAAGAAAGATTAATGCTAACATCCGAATGGTTTCCCGCCAGGATCGGGCAGCAATACTTCTTACCAAATAGCGGTTCTTCATCAGGTTCACGGTATGCAAATCTTCAAAAACGATATTATAATAGTCTTGAATCAATGCGGTCGTCAGCTTATGCAGACGGTTAAGCTGTTGGTTCTTTTCTTTTTTATAAAATTTTACACATTGCTGTGTTAATTCTTTACTAAGTCTAGGTGTTTACAATGCTTTCCCCCGAAAGTATTATGAAAATCCCCCGATAACTGATAGTTAGAAAAACATCGAGATCGTCCAGTAGAAGCAAGAAAAATGAGTTCTGTATTTAAAATAGACTAAAATTAAGAGTACATCGTATTTGCAGTTGATGATCATGGTTGTGACCTTGATAAAAGTCGAGAGTTTTAGAATTAACTCAATGATAATTTACCAATAAATAGCTTCATAAATAAAAAAGCACATGCCCTTTAAGAGACAGATGCTTTTCAAATGAAGCTTATGCTAAAATCCCTTCTTCTGGCCTTCAAAAGGGGGCTTTTCCTCGTTCAAAAATTCTTCAACACTGGGGCCTGATAATTTTCTGAGACCTTTGATGCCTAATACATAAGTAAGAATAAGTAGGAGTATGTTCATTGGCCAACCCAAAATAGTATTGACGTAAAAGTAAAGAGAAAATTCCCCACTTAAAAACAAAGAGCCTTGTATGAGCAGTTTAAGCAGAAAGTAAACAGCCCATAGAATCGTGACATTTCTATAAGCCGGACGAATATCGTCTCGCAGGTACCAGTTGATTGGCCACCCTCTAGTTAAGTGACTTATCAAAGCTGCCAACGGGCGGTGAATAATTAGAGATACTACGCAGGAGATGGCAATCAGTCCTGTTGTTATTAAACCAGGAATATAATAATTGATTGCATCTCCTGACAAGAAACTAAATCCAATAGATAAAAGTACACCGCCTACACCAACAAAAACATATTTTTTTGTATGTCTTTTGACTATTCTATAGATGATGAGGAGAAGCAGATATAGAAGGGTTATCCCACTAGCAAATTCAAGAGAAAACAACTGATTAGATAGAAAAAATATAAAAGGGGGGAAAAGGGCGTCGATTGTTTTCTTCTCAAATACAAGTGAAAGTTGTTCTATCCATTCTCTAACCTTCTCCATCATTTACACCCCTATTTAATCCATGAAAGACAACAGACCAGTCCCCTTTTGATTCGTACAGCGCCTTTAAAACATAAATACTGCCTATTAAAAAACCAAATATCATCAACGGGACAACCCAGATTATTATTTTCCACATTGCTTTTTCCCGGTAAACAATCCAGATGGAAAATAGGGAAAATCCTACGTATAAATCGATCAAAGCCATGATTCCCCATGGATTTTCGAGTAACGCTCCACCGTCAACAAGAAACTCTCCATTGACGAATCCATTAACCAAACCGGCTGTCATTGCCAGTAAACCAATCCATGCAACTATCTTTGCAGCTTTCATTTTGTCTTCCTCCCTAAAATAAGTAAGTCTTAAATATCAGTATTTTTCTTTGTTTTCTCACCGGATATATCCTATCTTTTACTTTTTAGAGTGCCTGAAAAAGCAGATAGCTACTTAGTGTTTTTTCCATTAATAAGCAAGAAATCATCAAGCTATTTTTTAAAATAATGTAACTTAATATATACCAATTTAAATATAGCATAATAATTTTTAAAAAAGAAGCAAAGAGAAAAACTGATCTGTTATTTAAAATCCTACTAAAAAATATTAACAAAAAAATCATATAAAAAAGCTAACTTATTATAAGTTAGCTTTTTTATGTTAAAATGTTCACAAAATAATCAAATCAGGTATTAATTGTTAGGAAATTTGCCGATTATATAATAGTAAACAGTATAAGAAAAATTGTGAATAATAGTTGTACTCAATCAATGGTTATTATAACGAACGAGTCGGAGATGGGATAGTATTAAGTAATTTAACAGATGTCCGTTAGGGATTAAAGGTTTTAGATGAACAAGGTTCAAATTCTTCTGATTGGCAGCAAGCTTATAATGAAATAGATCAATATTTTAATATTGCTAGCAGTGAATATGGATTTCTAGATATTTTTATAACTAATTCAAATGGTAACGTTGTAATGGCAACCGATTATAAATCGAAATTGGGAGGTTTGGATTTATCTCAAAGAGACTACTTCAAGAGAGCCGTGTCCGGCGAACAAAACTGGTCTGAAATATTCTATAGGGTTATCAGAATTAGCGCAAAAACTACAAAGTATTGTAGAGAGGTTCAAAATTTAATCTAAGTTCTTCGTCGTCTAATTAAAAAAAAATAAATAAAAAGCAGGCCCCAAAAAAACTTTCATAAGAGAGTGTTTTAGGGTCTGCTTTCGTTTATATTATAAGATTACCTTTAAGAATAAATTCTGCTATTTAAAGCAGATTTACTCGGTAAAATATAAAAGAATGATAGAAAAAATCTCTAATCTAGCTATTGTTAAAAGATTTTAGTTATCTTTGTACGTCTCAGTATTATACTTATGTGAATCATGACCGTTTTCAAAAAATGAATTATATTTGCTTTGGAAATGGGTATAAGAACTGATAATAATTGTAATACTAACATAAATCACTTTTATTAGAACAAATTAAATTTATATTTATGACAGAATTAATAAGAGTCATAAGTAATAAATAAAGCCCATCCAAATAAACTCATGGCTATATTTAGATGGGCTTACTTTGGGTGCCGGGGCATTGCTCACTCCACAGCAAAATAATTGATGCAGACAAAAGATAATCAAATCGTAGCTTTCTGGAAAAGAATAAAGTGAAAAGTTGAAGAATTTGTAAAGGGATAAGATGAACTGCCTATGTCTTAGAGCAATGCGTGCCGGAACAATCAGACTGTATTGTAGTAAAGAATGGATGAGATTTGCATCATCGGAGACATACAGTTGGTTGACGGTGCATTTGTCGTCCAATTGATGAAATATCCCAATGACCCAAGACTTACCACACCTTCCATGCTTGACAATGTCCTCTTATATCTCTGCGCATATGCAGTCAGAAATTACTATGAACTTTTAGGTATTCCAGAAAAAATACACTGAGAGGGGATATGCATGAAATGGATGATGCGGGAAAAAAATTTCAGTACCCAGACTTTCAGGCTAAAATGTAAATTCCCATAACAGAAAACGCTGAACACTTCGTTGAAATTTTAAAAAACAAAATTCCTAGAAAGTCTTTTAACTACAGAACACCAATAAAATTATTTTTGGAACATGCACCAGACTGGAAACTGTCTAGCTTAATTTACTATCTGACAAATGAAAAGAAGAAATATTCGACATGCAGGAACTTCTATTTGGCATATGATATTCCATCGTAGTAGCGGAGATCTGTGCCGGAAGGAAAGAAGAAGAGAAGATCTCTGCCAAGAGTACTATAGAAGTGATGGCACTCCTTGATGAATGCCGTAGTCAGATGGAGGCTCGTGTACCCACAGGAAAAGGCTGAAGATATAGATGGGAAAAACAAGTAAAACTATAGATGACACTATGATTTAGAAAAGGCTTCTAACGAGTATTATATGTATAATTATGATAAATTTTATATAATGAAGAATTTAAAATATCATAGTAATACCAACTATATACCAACTATATACCAACTATATACCGATAAAACGAGGAGGAGTAGTATGTCTTTAAAAGCAGTTGTTTTGAATTGCAGTTTGAAAGGAAGCGGGCAAACATCCAATACTCGTGCCCTAATTGATGAAGTGATAAAGATTTTTGACAAGAAAAAAGTAGAGACGAAAATATTCAGACTAGCAGATTATAATATTCCTGTTGGTATTTCAGACGATCTAGGTGAAGGTGATGACTGGCCTGAAATATTTGAAGCTGTAAAAGAAGCTAACATTCTCATTATCGGCACTCCGATATGGCTTGGGGAAAAAAGCAGTTTAGCGACAAAAGCCATAGAAAGACTTTATGGTGGCAGCAGTTTAACGAATGAAAAAGGACAGGCAATCTATTACAATAAGGTCGGTGGTGCTGTTGTAACCGGAAATGAAGATGGGGGCAAAAAAGCTTCGAGCTCTATTATTTACGGACTCTCACACATAGGTTTTACCATACCACCTAATGTCGATGCGTATTGGGTTGGTGAGGCAGGTCCAGGACCTTCCTTTATTGAAGCAGAAGCTACAAAGAATGATTTCACAATGAATAATGCAAAAACCATGGGATACAATTTAGTTCATTTTGCAGAAATGCTCGATGCACAGCCTATACCGGTTGAAGGGAATACCTTAAACAGTTAAATGCATAGTATGAGAATGAAATTGAGAAGCAGGTCTTTTAAAGAGATCTGCTTTTTTTTTTTTTAATACAGTTAGTTATAGAGGATAATAGTTTATTAAGATTAGTGTAAGAGTTATATTATAGATAGTGTACATAATAATTGATTGATTAAAAATTTCAGTATCCTGAGAAGATATATATAATACAATTGAAAACACAAATTTCCGAAAAGGTATACGATGATTTTGCATGTTATTTGTATTTGATAATCACTGATAGAGAGGATTCCAGATGATGAATAAGGAAAGTATGACTTTAGCAGATGCGCAATTTGAAATGAGAACTGCTTTTTTAGGAGGATTTGCAGGGCAGTTGGTATCCGGTCTTATTTGGTTAACGGCATCAGTAATCAGTGTTTTTATTTCGCCAGCATATGGAATGATCGTTCTTTTCTTTGGGTCAGTGACTATATTCCCGCTTACACAATTGATTTTACGCATAATGGGAAGACATGCGAAAGTTAGCGAACAAAATGGACTGTGGGCACTTGGCTCGCAGATAGCTTTCACTGTACCAATAAATTTTTTGTTGGTAGGAGCTATTATCCTAGAGAGACAAATGTGGTTTTTCCCTGCCGCTATGATAATTGTTGGGGCACATTATTTGCCGTTCATCACTCTCTATGGGATGAAAATGTTTGGTATTCTAGCGGCTCTACTTATCTTTAGTGGAACAAGCCTTGTTTTTTATGGCCCACTCCTATTCAGTCTTGGAGGATGGCTTACAGGCTTCTTTTTAATCGTTTTTGCTTTTGTTGGACGGCAAATAGTGCTGAATGAGGAAGAGAGAAACAATTCAGGAATTTAAAGAGGTTGATGAATTTATGTTTCAAAACTAAGTGTTTTATTTAACCGTATTAAGAAGTACAGGTATATTTTTATTTTTGAAACGCGTGATTATTAAGAATGTTAGTTTCATCGATGAAAAGTTGTTGAGCTTATGTAATGAATGATTCAAATCGTTAAATATAATTATAAAATTCGTTGTTTTACTGAAATGAACAAATAAGTTAGAGACACAGATTATTCGAAAAACGAGAATATTAATGTGGGAGGGCTTTAGTATGTTCCAACTGATTTCTTTTTTAATTTTAACCGTTTTGGCTGGCGTCACTTTGGTAATCAGTATAGGCCTGATACTTTTCCATTTGGGTGCTAGTCTTAGACAAAAAGAAAATCCAGAACAGATCAAACGCATAAAAAAGGTTATGATATTTTTTGTCGCAGTAATGATTTTGAATTTAGGATTGATTGTTTTTTCTCAAATTACTGCCTACACTCCTGGTATTCAAGACGAAAACGGAACCCCTACTGAAGATAGCATTTCAGAACTTGTTGAGATTGAACTAAATGGCAGAAAACAATGGATCAGTCTACGAGGATGGGATAAGAATAAACCTGTTTTACTCTTTCTGGCAGGAGGTCCAGGAGGAACACAGATGGCGGCTGTACGCCATGAGTTATCAGCTTTAGAAAAGCATTTTGTCGTCGTGAATTGGGATCAACCGGGTTCCGGAAAATCCTATGATGCTGAACCTATTGAGCATATTACGGATGATACTTATATTCGGGATGGGTATGCATTAACCAAATATTTAAGTGAGCGTTTTGAACAGGACAAAATCTATCTAGTCGGTGAATCCTGGGGAAGTGCGTTAGGGATTTTTCTGATTGACCGAAATCCAGAAGCCTACCACGCATTTATTGGAACAGGACAAATGATCGATTTTGCTGAAACTGAGCGAATAGATTATAGAATAGCTTTGGAAATTGCAGAGGGAAAAAATGATAATGAAATTATAGAAAAATTGAAGGAAAATGGTCCCCCACCTTATTACGGAAAGGACGTTACATGGAAAAGTGCGGTCTATCTTAACTACCTTAGTGATTATATGACAAACAACCCTGAAATAGATGATACAGGGTATAACACTATTCGGGATATTGGTTCTCCTGAATATGGCTTGATTGATAAAATCAACTATTTTCGTGGGGTTATTAACACCTTTAATCACGTGTACCAGCAATTATATACAATTGATTTAAGAGAGGATTACGTAAATATTGATGTCCCAGTTTACTTTTTTTTAGGACGCCATGATATTAATGCGCCTACATCTTTGGTTGAGGAATACATGAATGTACTTGATGCTCCGAAAAAAGAGATCATCTGGTTTGAGAATTCGGGTCATAATCCTTGGATCAATGAAAATGATAAATTCACAGAGGAACTATTATTGCGCTTTTCTCAATGATAGTATAATTATTTCTTACTGAGATCAACCAATATTTTTATAGGGTTGATTGAAATGAACAGTGTATTATTCAATAGATGGGGAGGGGAGGGAAAAGAATGATTGACAGATATATTTATGCAGTGACTAGAGAACTGCCGGAAAAATCAAGAAAAAAAGTTACTGAAGAGCTAAGGGTATTGATCGATTATCGACTAGAGAAAACAGATAAGTCTCTTTCTGAAGAGGAAAAAATCGAAAAAGTATTGCGGGACCTTGGAGATCCAAGAGAATTGGCCAACCGCTTTAGAGGAAGAGAAAGATATCTGATAGGACCCAAGTATTACTATAAATATCTCTTTGTTTTGAAACTTGTCGTTATAGCTATTGTTGTTGGGATATCAGTCGTTTCAGGATTGGGAGCCGTGTTTTCCACTGAGAGCACGTCTGAAGTGTTTGGCGGATATATAATCTCCTTATTTTCTGCAGTTTTACAAGGAGTGGTTTGGGTAACCGGAATTTTCGCATTACTGGAGTACAATGAAATATCCCTTGAACCCGGTGTAAAACATGAGGAGTGGATTCCTTCTAAACTACCCGCATTACCAGCAGAAAAGGCACGGATATCCAGAGTAGGCTCCATCTTTTCTATTATTTTCAGTACAATTTTTCTTATATTATTTTTCTTTTTTTATGATAAAATTGGTATTTATTACCGAACAGGCAGTGATTTTAGTTTTATTCCACTTTTTAATATGCAGGGAATCTATCCAGTTAGAGCTTATATTTTTTTGATATTTATCATTAACATAACAATAGAACTAATTAAGATAATTAAAGGCAGATGGACGAATATAATAGCAGTAATCATTACAGCTTTAAACATAGTATCTGCAGCATTATTTATTTATATCATTAATAGTATGAATATATGGAATGCTGGTTTCATACAGAGATTCGAACAGTACATGGCAATATCTTTTGAGAGAATGATAGTATTTACAACGATTATAATAATTATCGTAACTTTAGCTGAATCACTTTCTGCTTTGTTTAAAGGATTTAAGTACGGGTAAAATTTATTGGTTAACTATTTGTCCGATAGATCGTGCACGACAATTTTCTTAGAAAACATGCTTATTATTGAGAAAATTTAGTATACGAGACGGCTAAAATATAGAATAAGTTAAAGTAATAAGATTAAAAAAAGCATGTGTCATTCTTAAGTTAGCCATGCATTGTTAAAGCCTATATTATAAAAGTTGAGCACCACTTGATACGGATGGAATAATTAGGTCTTGAAAAACGTAAATGCATTTTACACTTCAACCTGATATGATACAGGGGAATAAAACTTTCATAACACTATTATAGTATAAAAGTTTATGATGAACAAAAAAGGAGAATAACTGTTGAGTCATAAAAAAGTCGTACAGTCATTGTTTCAGAACCGGATAGGGATCTTGGCAACGATGCACAAAAAGGAAGAAGTCATTTCACCTATATTGGAGAAAGAGCTGGAGATTAAAATCATTGTACCAAAAGGGTTTGATTCGGATAAGTTTGGTACTTTTACCGGGGATGTCGAACGTACTGGAGGTCAACTTGAAGCGACACGACGTAAAGCTGAAGGTGCGATGGCTTTATATGGCGAAACCTTGGCTATTGCCAGTGAAGGAACCTTTGGTCCTCATCCCTTTGTCCCGTTTATTCCTTTCAACCGAGAAGTCGTATCATTAATTGATAAAGAGAATGATATTGAGATCAGCGGAATTGCAACGACTACTGAAACTGATTTTAAACACAAGGTGGTGAAAAGCTTTACGGAAGCTTATGAATTTTCTTTATCCGCGGGTTTTCCCGAGACAGGCATGGTTATAAAATTAAGTGAGCGTACAAAGGATTCCAGCGAAATGATCAAGGGAATTATAACGAAAGAAGATCTCGAGAAAGCAGTTACCTTTGCTTTAGGAAAATCAACTAACAGCGAAGTTTTCGTAGAAACAGATATGAGAGCATTGTACAATCCAAAACGCATGAAAAACATCGAGGCCGCAACTAGGGACCTTGTCAAAAACATACGTAGTCTCTGCCCGAAGTGCGAATGGCCGGGTTTCAAAGCGACTGAAAGAAAAAAAGGGCTGCCCTGCAAATGGTGTAAACAACCTACCGAACTGACTTTATCGTATCAATACAGCTGCAACAAATGTGAATACAAAGAAGAAAAAATGTACCCAGACGGAATAGAACAAGCAGATCCGGGTAATTGTCAGTATTGTAATCCTTGAATCAAGAAAGGATTTATTCTGCAAGAGAAGAACTCCAGAAATGAATTTCACCTTATTGATTGGAAAGGTATGAGATATCATATCTAGCTTACCTAAAAAGATTAGCTATCCTTTTAGCATCAATGATTGGTTTGGGAGACTTACTGATTTGGGAAAACAATCGGATGTTGCCAATGATCCTAAAGAACAGAAAGTGAGAGAACGCTTCCCGCTCTATTATTTACGGGCTCTCACACTTAGTGTTTACCATTCCGCCCAATGTCAACGAGTACTGGGTAGGTGAAGCAGGTCCCAGGCCTTCATTTATTGAAGCAGAAGGGACTAAGAATGATTTTACAATTAATAGTGCAAAAACACTGGTATAAGAACACCTCATAAACACATTCATTGCGTTTTATAATAAAAAACTATCCCCTAAAAATAATCAGGGGATAGTTTGCGTATGTGTCTCTTGTTAGTCAACCACTTTTTTTTTGCCAAAATATACGAAGCCAAAAGTTAAAAAGGCTAGTGTCACAATGATTGATAGTATCAGAAAGGCTACGGGCCCAAATTGATGGATAAACGGAAGGGCAGCAGCGGTAACGATACCTCCGCCGACAAAGGGTTCAAACAAAATCTGTTTGTATCCATAACTTTCCAGCGCAGGTGTCTGATGCTCAGGATCGGCTATTTTCATTAAGAGTATACCTGTCGCAGCCATGCCTGTTGACTGACCGAAATCCCCCAGACCTCTTTCAAACCAATGATTCGGTATCAGACGAGGAGCGAGAAATAGGAAGGCAAAGACGTTCCACAAGACTGCCGTTATGGATATCAAAAAGAACGGGATGATATTATCACCAATGACTGCCAATGATATGGTCGCCAGTGCAGAGAAAAGTAGAATGTCCAGTGCAAATCCTGCTATTTTACTAATTAAGATAGGATCGATATAGTCAGCTATTTTCAGTTTCCCCGAGACAAGCTGAACCACTATACCGCCGATCATTGCAAGCGGGAAGAGCGGGACATAACTGAGGAGATAGATATCTGACCATGCTCCCCAGGTTGAGGCTTCAAGAATGATCAGACCCTGCTGAAGAATGTAGCCGATGACGATCGCCAGGGCAATGAGAGCAAAGTGAAAGGCCAGCGGTTCAATTGCTTTTGCTTCCTTTACGTCAGGTTCCAAGTCGTACCCGTACGTTTCGCCAATGGCTTCACGTTCCTCCTCAGTAAAGTAAGGCTTACCACCGACATGTTTGGCTACCCCTTTGCGAAAAGCAATGTTGATGATCAGAATACCGACAAGAACACCACTCAATATTCCGACAGTTGCCAGTCCGAGAGCCAAATCAAGTCCTTCAGGAAATCCGAGATCAGTAAATGTATCCGACAAGCCAGCGGCAGTCCCGTGTCCACCGACAAAAGCAATCTCAATCAGTCCCCCGGCAAGTGGGTTCATCCCGAATACAGGAGTCAATACGAATAACGTTAACAGTAAGCCGACTACGTATTGTCCCCAGGATACAACTTGCCCCATGACGATCTGTGGTCCAGCAGTATGCCAGACCCTTTTCAGGCTAGGAATGGCTTTACCTATAAAAAGTGAGGCAAAGACAATATTAATGAACATCCCAGGAAGTGGACGCCAAACGTTTAACACAAAATCCGGGATCAATCCCGTATAAAATAAGGATGAGTCATCCAGCAAGGTGGAAGTCATTCTTCCCAAAACATCTGGTCCTAACATTAATGCGACGAAGCCGGCAATGATTGAACTTGGCAGGAATAAGTTGTGCAGCCATTTGGTGCGGTACCGGAAAGCTTTTCCGACAAGTAGAAAAATACCAATCAGTAAAAAGCTAAAACCAATTCTATTTGGAGACATGATAGTCCCTCCTTTTATATGTTATTAAATCTATATATGTATCCAAACTTTTATTTTATATTAAATCATCCAATCACACAACTGACATTTTCTGGGGCAAGCGGTTTCAGAAGAAAGTGCAGTCAAATTTTCTGAACATGAACCATTAAGGGTTCACTTTGGTACCCGGATGAATCGAAGAGTATACTAAGAGAAAGAGAGTAGGTAAATAAATCGGGTATATAAAGATTCAGCGTAACGTGACATACATAAGAAAAGAGTTCAAAAGTCAAGGTAATTAACAGAACGGTGTGAATCACTTAAATTGAGGAGGGATCACAGTGATTGACAAATATATTTATGCAGTCACTAGAGAACTACCGGAAAAATCGAGAAAAGAAGTGGCTAGCGAATTAAGAGCCTTAATTGACGACATGATGCATGAAAAGGATGATACTCTCACAGAAGAAGAAAAAATAGACAGAGTATTGCGAGAGCTCGGAAATCCAAGAGAATTGGCAGATCGTTACAGAGGAAAAGAACGCTATCTCATTGGACCCAAATACTTTTACAAATATCTTTTTGTTATGAAAATCGTTGTTATATCTGTCATAATCGGGATATCTGTCGCCACTGTCGTGGGTGCTCTATTCTCGATAGATAGTCTAACCGAATTGTTTGGAAATTATTTGATTTCTTTATTTTCTGCTGTTTTGCAAGGTGCAGCCTGGGTAACTGCTATTTTTGCTTTATTTGAATACTATGAAGTGTCTATTGAAAACGGGACAGATGAAGTGATGTGGGAACCTTCTCAATTGTCAGCGTTACCGGAAAAAAAGGCTTTTATATCAAGGGGAGAATCCATCTTTTCTATTGTTATCAGTACAATTTTTCTTCTTTTATTTTTCTTGCTGTATGAGAGGATTGGGATATATTACAGAACAGGTAGTGAAGTCAGTTTTATTCCACTGTTTAATACAGAGCAAGTCAATCCATTCAGACTATTTGTCTTTGTGATATTCACTATCAATATAGTAGTCGAATTAATTAAAATTATTAAAGGCAAATGGACGACCAAAAATGCAATGATTATTACTGTGCTAAATGTAATATCTGCAGCATTATTTATCCATGTTATTTATAATTTGGATATTTGGAATAGTGGGTTCGTTCAACAATTTGAGCAGTACGTGCCGATATCTTTTGAGAGGGCGTTATTACTCACAACGGTAGTTATTATTATTGTTACTATAGTAGAATCTATATCTGCTCTTTATAAAGGGTATAAATATGGATAAAAGCATAATACCAATCTAAGCAGCAATGCTGGGGGAAGCCATGTAAAAATAATCGATGATTGAAAAATCTGCTGAAAAATATGGGGTGATTAAAATGAGATATTTGATATTCAGTTTTTGGTTTATCATTATTCATACAGTAGCTTATACTTTTGCAGGGGCAGTCGCATTAAAACTAAGTAAAGATTTATACGAAAAACAGAAGCGATTAATTGACTATGTTAGGGATATGTCAGATGAAAGCGACAGGAAGCATGTAGAAAAATGGTTTCTCCCAGCCCAAGTCATTAGAGGTCTGCTGATGTCTATGGTACTTTATCCGATTTTAAATTTATTGGGTGACACTGATTTTTTAATTCGTTTTATATTTTTAAGTAGCTTGATGTTTATATATACAGATGTTGGGAGTGCAATACCTTTTCCTCACAATATTGAAGGTCTTGTTTATATGAAACCCAAATATTTAAATAGAAAAGCGATGGGTAAGCTCTATCTTGAAATGGTTATATACAGTCTTGTTTTCGGTCTGTTAACGGGCTGGTTCTTATTTTAATCGCTGTAACTTTTTACCAGTAGTGTAACTAGTCCATCGCAAAAATAACTACTAACTAATAGAATAATGGGATACTAAGCACCCAGATTATGGGTGCTTTTTTAGACTATAAAATGAATTTTTTAAATAGTAGTGTAAGATTATTCATATTTTGACTATCAAACAGATAAAAGTTAAACATCAAACATCAAAATCATTTAGTCACGTAAGGATATTTTTGGATCTAACATTTGACAAAACCGCTATAAAAGTTAAAATAGATAAAGCTAGATGTAAGAAATTTACTTGTGAGAAAAAATGAACGAACTCAGAAAATTTGTTTATTGCTGTGTTCTATATAACTTTAAAGGTACTTTAAAAGCGAAAGGATTTATTTAAATATGAAAGATAACTTTTGGAAAGATTTGCCGAAACCGTTTTTTATCCTGGCACCCATGGAAGATGTGACGAACGTTGTGTTTCGTCATGTTATAAGTGAAGCAGGCCGCCCGGATGTGTTTTTTACAGAATTTACGAATACAGTAAGCTATTGTCATCCAGAAGGGCGTAATAGTGTACGTGGGCGTTTGACCTTTACAGAGGACGAACAGCCGCTTGTCGCTCATATATGGGGGGATCAGCCTGAGCACTTCCGAGAAATGAGTGTTGGGCTGATGGAAGAAGGATTCAAAGGGATAGATATCAATATGGGCTGCCCTGTGCCGAATGTGGCGGGAAAAGGAAAAGGCAGTGGGCTGATCCGTCGTCCAGAAGTGGCTTCTGAGTTAATCGAAGTAGCCAAAACAGGCGGCTTGCCAGTAAGCGTGAAAACAAGACTTGGTTACACCGAACTGGATGAGTGGCGTGACTGGATTACGCATCTACTGAACCAGGATATTGTAAATCTGTCTATCCATTTGCGTACGAAAAAGGAAATGAGCAAATATGATGCGCATTGGGAACTGATTCCGGAAATCATGAAACTGCGTGACGAAGTAGCTCCCGATACACTCATAACAATCAATGGAGACATTCCTGACCGTGAAACGGGAATGAAATTGGTTGAAAGATATGGTGTCGATGGCGTCATGATCGGGCGCGGCGTTTTCACGAATCCATTTGCCTTTGAAAAAGAAATAAAAGAGCACTCTAATGATGAAATGCTTGACCTATTGAGGCTGCACTTGGACTTCTTTGACGAGTATGAGTTTTCTTCAGAAATGACTCAGTCGTTCAAGCCGCTTCGCCGTTTCTTTAAAATTTATGTTCGTGGCATACGCGGTGCAAGTGGTTTAAGAAGTCAATTAATGGAAACAAAAACAACAGATGAAGTGCGTGCACTTCTGGATGACTTCCAAGAAAAACTTGAAAACGAGACAGGTGACAGTGAGAATTCTCTATCCATAGATATTTAATTAATAACAATAAAAAGAGGCTTCGTCGAATTACAGACGAAGCCTTTTTTATATATATATTATTATAAAAAATCACATTGCTAAATTAAAATAATTCCTTGATTTTAATACGTTCATCATACATACGGTCATCACGAACAAAAGAAGTGATTTCATGAATCTCCCAATCTGTTCGATGTTTTTCTTTCAGGTGGCTAACGATATCATAAAAGCTATAATTTTTATTAGAATTCACCAGATAGGTATCAGGTTTATATTCTAGTGCGACGTTAACAATTGTCTTAGCTGTTTCTTCCAGGAAACTACACGAAGGATACCATCTTGAGCTAGCCTCAATGAATCCATTTTCCTCTTGTTCTTTTACCAGAAAGCTGAACATATCATTTGATCCAGTTTTTGATCCTATTTGCCAGCCCAATCTGGTAATGACTGCATTCGGATTATATTCTCTCACAATATTCTCACACTCAATCTTGTAACGACCATAGTCTTCTTCCGAATTCGGAACGCTTTGAATATCATACGGACCTGTGCCTTTTTCAGAGAACACCATGACCGTACTAGTGAATAATAGTTTTACGCCTAGCGCATTTGTGGCTTTTGCAATATACTCTACCCATTCTACTGGACCCGTTGCAATATGGAAGAATAGGTCAGGTTGTGTCTCTTTAATAAAATTAAAAACAACTTTTTCACTATCAATGCCTACTTCTTCCCGGTTCCAAATCACAACATCAATATTCTGTTTTTTTAATTCGTCATAAACAAAGGGGGCAACTGTCCCGTTCATACCTGTAATTATTGCTTTCATAATTAGACGCTCCTAATAAACAGATTTTTACTGACTTATACTTGACCATTATATCAAATACTTTATCGCTTTCACACTAAGAGACATAGAGTGATGATATTTAATAATGAACAGCAGGTTATAAGTATCTTTTCACTGGATTCCACAAAAGGATGTTAACACGACAAAATTATAAGGTTTAATCAATGAACTTTCAATAAGTGATTGGGTATAATAAACTTAATGATAATGATTAAGGGATTAGACCTAGCTATCTTGAAGACCTTATATGGACGGATTTTCGTGGGAAGAGGTAGTGAAAGTATTTACCGTAACAGTTTCTATAGTTGAAGCTGATTTTTACGGTATTCCAGGTATTATCAATAAACGCTTTTACTCTATCTAGATCAATATATATTGCTAATAGTTGAATAGGTGTAACTTATTATCGAAAGGAAAACTCGAGAATAAAAGATGATCAACATTTATTCTTTCTAAATAAAATAACTTAATCTGCGATTAAAGAGGCTATTATTATGAGACTTCGTTTGTGGCGGGACATTATGTAAAACCGTACAATTTAAGTTTTATTTACTCCGTTGTTTCCGAGGCTACATAAACATACAGTTGCAAACAGAAAACCATTAAACAAGTATAAACTGGCCGATGATGAGGAGGGTATGTATGAAAAAAGAAACAGCGATATTAATTGGGATTATACTTTTTATAATCTTATTGACTACAAAATTGTGGATAAAAGCAACATTCGAAATTCAATTACTTGGTTTGGTAATTTTAATTACAGTTTCCCTTTTCTTGAAACGTGAAATTATGAAAAGAATTAAGCAGAAAATAAAATAAAAAAGCGGAAAAAATAGAATCAATATTATTTAATTCTTTTTTTTTCCTCGTTTAATTTGATTTTATTTTTGCATGTAAAAAACACGACACGACATTTCTGAAGTCGAGTCGTGTTTTTCCTTATGTTGAATGGGAAAATGGTCACTTAAACATTTTAAATGCGATTAAATGAAATTGAAATTATAAAAATTAGAGGGTTAATCAATGAAATAGCGATAAGAAATTGGGTATAATGAAAATAATAAGAAAGATATGTGTTATTAGTGATACTTGTCAAACTAATCTAGCAAGACTACTCGATAATTTTGAATACAACCATAATTCTATGAAGGAAGATGTAATGATGAAAACTTTGATTGTCTACGCTACTAAATACGGGAGCACTAAAAAATGTGCCCATCTACTGGGTGATAAAATTCATGATCACGTCGATTATTTGGACTTGGAAAGTAGTGTTAATAAAGACTTGGTTCATTTTGACACAATCATCATCGGAGGCCCCCTATATATGGGACAAATACGGAAAGACATCACTTCTTTTTGTGAAGAACACCTTGAAATGCTGAAAAGCAAACATCTTGGTTTGTTTATTTGTGGGATACAGGAAGAAGAGGTTATCAAAGATGAACTACAATCCAGCTTTCCACCTGAATTGATAGCGAAGGCAAGCGTCACCGCACACTTCGGTGGGCAGTTCCAGTTCGAGGACATGAGCTTTTTTGATAAAGCAATCACTAGAAAAGTAGCTAAGATTTCATCAGACTACTCTGATATTAGAGAAGAAACAATTAAGGAATTCGCTCACATGTTGAATACCAAAGTGGAAGACTGATAATAAGTTGACTAACCAAAGCGGATTACAGTTCAATGGTTAAATTGCGACGATACTATTGAAGTAAAAGGATTAAGTGAAATGAGTTTCATATTCAGTCTACTGAAACCTTTCAAACTAATTAAAAGAGCAATAATATAAGACTAATCATTAAAACAAGAGTAAGAAAAAGCTCCAACCGCTAGTTGAATATTAAGGGCAAGCAACATGATGAAAGGGTAGCCGTAATTTAATTCGAATAATCTGTATTAAGGATAGAAAGATTATAAAGGAGCAATCGCTATGTCCTATTATATTGATGCAGAAAAAGTGAGCCTTGATAATGTGCAAAAGAGGATCGAAGAAACAGATTTAGTCCCAAGCCGGATTTTACTGTTGGAAAAGATTGATGAAGAGTTTTTGAAATTTGAAGAGCATGGATTTTTAACGCTTGAGGATTTGAGAAAAGGATTAAAAAATAAAAAAGACATACCGACGCTATCAAAGAAGACCGGAATAGACTATGATTATTTGGTTTTACTTAGACGAGAAATAGAAAGTTATTTCCCAAAGCCATTTCAATTAAGCTCTTTTGACTGGCTTCTTCAAAAAGATATAGCGAAATTAGAAACCCTCGGTTATCAGAATTCCGTTTTATTATTTGAGGCATTGAGTTCATCTGAGAAAAAGACTGAAATTATCAATGACCGTGAATTTGAACCGGAGTTTATTGAATCCATCCATACTTTGCTTGATCTGACAAGGATCCAGTGGGTCAGCCCTAATTTTGCCAGGATGTTAGTTTCTGCCGGATATACTAATGCAAAAATGGTTTCAACAGCTGACCCAGACGATTTATGTAGCAAACTTGATACAGTGAATAAAGAAAACAACTATTTCAAAGGGAAAATTGGTCTTAGAGATATAAAACGACTCGTAAAAGCAGCGTCTTTTGTTTCAGAAGGAAGAGGGTAGAATGATGAAAATACTCATAACAGGTGGTACGAATGGGATGGGGAAAGGCGTTGCTAAGGTATTAGCATCTATTGATAACCAATCACACGAAATTATTATTCTTTGTAGATCAAAAGAACTTGGCGATAAAGTGATAGAAGAATTTAAAGAAACGACTCTCAATGAAAAAGTCTCACTAGTTATATGTGACCTCACAAAACTCAGTGATGTTGATAATGCGATAAGTGAGATCCAAAATAAACACACTTTTTTAGATGGAATATTTATAAACGCGGGTTTAGGTTATGCTGCCCAAAGAGTAGAAACAGAAGATGGAATGGATCCACATTTCCAAGTCAATTATTTATCTCATTTTATGTTGACCTTGAACTTATTGAGCTTATTGGAAAAATCCCAAAGCGGAGGAAGAGTTATTTTTAATGTAACAGAAGGAGGTAAAATAAATTGGGATGATATACAGATGGAAAAAGATTGGGGATACGAAGCGGGTATTCAACAGGCAATGGTTGCAAAAAGGATGCTTCTTGTAAAGTTGCATAATTTATACAAAAATAAAAATAATTCAAAAATATCTTTTATCGGCTTTCAAATCCCTAAAACTGTTTGGAGCAACCAGATCAATATTATTCCTGTATTCATGAGAATGATGGCGACTTTGATGAAGGTATTTGGAAGATTTATTACGATAGAAGAATGCGGAGAAATGATGGCTCCTCTATTTACTGAAAATCAGGAAGAAAGCCTTAAAAAGTCTGGAAAGTTTATTACTTTGAAGAACAATGAATTTTTAGAAATCAAAGAAGATATGGAAATATTGAATCAGGAGTTACAAGAGAAATTGTGGGAAATCAGTCTGGAATTATGTGCAGATGAAAAAACGACTCAAATTTCTAAATCGCTTTTTAGTCTTGAGCAATTCGATGGATAAAGTTACTTAGGACGTCTCTTATAATTTGAAAAGGAAAAAAGTAGACTGATGAAAAATAAGTAAATCCTGAGAAAGGTGGGAAAAAGATGTCATCAAGCCAGGATTTTGTAGATTATGTGGTTGAACAAATAGGGGATGCAGGGTGTATAACTTCCAGAAAAATGTTTGGTGAGTATGCCATTTATTGTGACAAAAAAGTGGTTGCACTTATATGTGATGATCAGCTATTTGTGAAACAAACCGAAGCAGGGAAGGCATTTATAGATGATGTGAAACAAGCTCCTGCGTACCCAGGAGCAAAAATGAGTTTCTTAATAGAGGATAACATTGATGATCGAGAATGGATCAGCGAATTAATAAAGCTCACTGCAAATGAATTACCGGAACCGAAGCCTAAAAAAAGAAAATGAGAGAAGAATAATGATGAGACTGGATTATGTTCCCATTAAAAAATTGTGATGTACGCCAGTAGTATATGCCGAAAAAAAGTTTAATGCTACAGATATCGGGGGGGAGTAATGAGATGAAAGAGAGGACACTGACTAACTGGTTGTGCCTTTCAGGTATAATAAGCCTCTTGTTTTATATCTTGCATACTGTTGTCGGTGCAATGAATTACCCTGGTTATGACTGGAGAAGTCAGGCAGTAAGTGATTTAACTGCAACGACTGCCCCTTCATTTGTGGTCGCAAATGGACTAGTCTCCATTCACCATCTATTTGCCTGTTTGAGTTCTGTATTGGTTTGTATAATCATTCAAGGCAAGGGAAATAAAGTGTTGAGAGTTGGGATATATCTGTTTGCTGTGATGAATTGGGCGTCAGCGATAGGATACACTCTTTTTCCATTGACGGATAGTGGTTATGCCGGGACTTTTCAAGATGTTATGCACGTATACGTCGTTACAGCTGTAGTGGTCGTTTTATCGATCGTTTCAATTAGTCTGATTATTATCGGTGGATTAAAAAATCAAAAAAAATATCAGTCATTGGCTGTATGGGCAGCTGTCACATTAGTATTCATGTTTATTGGTCCCATCGGCACAAGCATAGTACCGATGGCATATTTTGGAATAGCCGAGCGTTTCAGCGTCTATAGTGTGGCCGTGTTCAATGCTATCTTAGGGTTGTATGGCTTTATTTTCATTGATAGGATCGAAGAAAAATTAAAATATCTAAAGGACGTGTAAGACAACATTTCTTTAGGTGATCATATTTCATCAGTAGCCACAATTAAATCTCAATTTCATCATAATTAGTGTTAGAATATATAAGAATGGTAGACTCTATGATATGGAGATACGATGCCTGATTACAAATAAATACATTGGCCTAAGACAAGCATGTTTATGCTGTTGTCTTGGGGCTTCTTTCATTTACAAGAATGTATTCGGGTTAAAGATAGCTTGAAAAAACGAATAATAAACATGAGCGATATCAGATAAAGTAAATGGACTGGGGCGTTAAACGTATGAAAAATTATAAAATCAAAAAAGCCGGTCTAGATGATTTGCTGGAAATAAAAAGAATCAGTGAAGAAACGTTTGTTGAAACTTTCTCAGCTGAAAATACTAAAGAAGATATTGAAAGTTATTTAAAAGAGAATTTAAGCTTGGAAAAAGTGGCATCTGAAATGGAGAATCTCGCTTCAGTTTTTTATTGTGTTAAGTATAATGGTGAAATTACAGCTTATATGAAACTGAATTATGATGAAGCCCAGACGGAAAGAGGGCACAGTAACTCATTGGAAATTCAAAGAATATATGTACTGAATGAATACAAAAATAATAGCATAGGCAAACATTTAATTCGTAGAGCTGTTGAGGTTGGAAAGAGTAGACAGCTGGCTTATATCTGGTTAGGTGTCTGGGAGAAGAATGTCAGTGCTATTAAGTTTTATGAAAAACAAGGGTTTGTTACTTATGACAAACATGTTTTCAAACTTGGCGATGATGAACAAATAGATTATTTAATGAAGCTTGATTTGTAAGCAGATTGAATCATTTTTTTACTTGAATTGTATAAATATACTGAATCGATAACCTTTAAATCAAAAAAATATAGCAACTTGTTTAATAGAATTTTGAATGAAAATAGAAATAGGAGGAAATGGTGTGGGTATTTTCATAAGTCTGGTTTTTGTTGTTGTAGTCTTAGTAACTGCATTTGAGAAAATGACAGCAGGTAAAGATATAAACAAATACGAAAGAAAAATCAGCTGGACAGTTTGGATAGTCATTCTTGCTATTGTTATTGGATTGATAGGCTGGTTCCTCTTAGGGTGGAGATTTTAATTGAGAACAGACGCAAGACAGTTGGATCCTATTATAAATTTGAAATAACTATTTGATATATCAGGAGGGCATCGACCGTAAAATGTTTATAAAAACTGACAGATTGATTATAACTGAATTTGATAGAAGTATGATAGAAAGTGTTCATCTCAATTCTTTATACGAGGATACTAGACGGTTTTTACCGGACGAGGTATTTGCAACACTTGATGAAGCAGAAGCGGCTGTGGAAAGGCTCATTACTTGTTACCAGACCGATAAAGGACCGTTTGTCTATCCGGTGATCCTCAAAGATGGGAAAAATATTGGTTACGTGCAGGTAGTTCAAAAAGGAAATGATTGGGAGCTTGGATACCATATTTCCAGAGGGCATACTGGCAAAGGATATGGGACAGAAGCTGTCACTGCTTATTTGCCGGTAATCATGAAACAGCATGATATATCAATGATTTATGGGATATGTCATGCAGAAAATATGTCTTCACAAAGAGTCTTGGAAAAATGCGAATTTATTTTAGAGTATAATGGAATAGGTTATTATCAGGATGTTGAAACGGAAATTTGTCGGTACAGATATAATAGATAAATTATGAGCGTCACAGCTCACTAGAAATACATAGGAGGAGATTACGCTAAAATGCATAAACACAATAATGAAGAACAGGTTACCATACGTTTTGCAGAACAAAAAGATCTTTCTCTGATATTGGAATTAATCAAGGAACTGGCTGTTTATGAAAATATGTTGGATGAAGTCGTTGCCACCGAAGACAGTCTAAAAGAAAACTTATTTGATAAAAAAATGGCTGAAGTCATCATTAGTGAGTATCGAAATGAACCAGTGGCCTTTGCCTTGTTTTTCCCTAACTTTTCAACTTTTCTTGGGAAACCGGGTCTTTACCTGGAAGATATTTATGTGAAGCCTGAGATGCGAGGGAAAGGTATCGGACGTAAAATCTTCACTTTTTTAGCTAATCTTACTCGTGAGAGAAATTACGGACGACTAGAATGGGTATGTCTGGACTGGAACAAGTCCTCTATTCAATTTTATGAGAAAATGGGAGCAACACCGATGGATGACTGGACTACATTCAGAATGCAGGGAAACGCTTTAGAGAACCTGGCTAATAAAGTGTAATTGTTCAGCAATTTAAATAGAAGCAAACGATAGATGGAGGATTTATGAAAAGTATTTTTGAGACACTGAAACACTATTATGGTTATGACGCATTCCGTCCTGGACAGCAGGAACTCATTGAAGCCATTCTCAGAGGAGAAGATGTGCTGGGTGTCATGCCTACAGGTGGCGGAAAATCGATCTGTTACCAGATTCCGGCTATTTTCATGGACGGTTTGACCTTGGTCATTTCGCCTTTGATTTCATTGATGAAGGATCAAGTCGATACCTTGCAGACGATAGGCGTCAGAGCTGCTTATATAAACAGTCAACTGACGTATTTTGAACAGCAGGCGATTATGGAGCAGGCTTCAAGGGGAGAGTTAGATTTACTTTATGTTTCTCCTGAACGTCTGGGAAATCAGCAGTTTATGTCACATGCCCGCAGGTGGAATCTTAATCTTATCGCCGTGGATGAAGCCCACTGTGTATCTCAGTGGGGACATGATTTCAGGACGAGTTATCAACGGATTCCAGAGTTGATGGGTGTATTATCGTCGCGTCCGCCATTTGCGGCTTTCACGGCAACAGCTACGAAAATTGTTCAGGAAGATATGATTAAGCAATTGAGACTGGAAAAACCGTTCAAGCACGTCGCCAGTTTTGACCGACCGAACCTCTATTTCTCTGTCGTCAAGCCGAAAAAGAAAGCAAATGAGCTGTTGCGGATAATGGATAAGAAAGAATCGAGCATCATTTACTGTAATACACGTAAAAGTGTGGATAAAGTTTACAGCACGCTTGATAAAAAAGGGTATCCTGTAACTTATTACCATGCAGGGATCAGTGCGGAAGAAAGGACGAACCATCAGGAAGATTTTCTATATGACCGAAAACCCATTATGGTAGCGACGAATGCCTTTGGAATGGGCATCGATAAATCAAACGTCAGGCGTGTCATTCATTATAATATGCCGCTCGACATGGAAAGTTATTACCAGGAAGCCGGTCGTGCCGGGAGAGATGGAGCCCCATCGGAAGCCATTCTGTTTTATTCAGCCCAAGACATTATTACCAATACGATGCTGATCGAACAAGGGAATTCTCCGCATGCACGCGCGAATCTGAACTCGATGATCACCTATTGTAAAACAGGAAACTGCCTGCGTAAGAGTATACTGAAATACTTCGATCAGGAAGTGGATTGGCAGGAATGTGACTATTGCTCAAACTGCGACGGAGAGTCTGTCACCACGGATATCACCGTTGAAAGCCAGAAGATTTTATCGTGCATCTACCGTATGAAGCAAGCATACGGAACCGGACTCATAACGGACGTCCTCCGTGGGAAAAACAATAAACGTATCCAGCAGTTGGGATTCAACGAATTGAGCACGCATGGCTTAATGTCTGACTATACAGACGGGGACATCAAAGATATGATTTCCATTATGTTGAGTGAAGGCTACCTGCGTTTAAATGGCGACAGCTATCCCATCGTGCAGTTTACGGAAAAGACCAGCGATCTGCTGCAGGCCAAAGTGAGCTTATCCATACGGAAACAACTGAAACAAGAGCCGGTTCCGAAAAACAAGATGGTCGAGAATATTGAACATTATGATGAAAATTTATATGAAGAATTGCGGAAATTACGGACAAAACTTGCCCAAGAGGCAGGTAAACCACCATTTATTGTCTTTACCGACCGCAGTTTGATCGATATGGCAGCGAAGTATCCTCTGACAGAAAACGACTTTTTAAATATAAACGGTGTAGGCGATGTGAAATTACAGGAATACGGTGAGGTATTCCTTACTCTCATTAAGGAATACGTTTCTAGTCATCAGTTAGATGCTGAAACCTTGAAACAAAAAAATGTGAAAACAGAAAAAGTCAGTCAGCCAAAGAAGACGTCAAAAACAGGTCAATCTAAAAATACAGTAGAGGAAACAGTCACTTATTTTGAAGAAGGACAGACGATTGAAGAAATTGCTGAAATGAGAAACTTGTCAACGATGACCATAGTGAATCATATATGCAAATGGATCGAAAAAGGAAAAGAAATAGATCTTGACCGATTCGTTTCACCTGAAGCAGATAAAGAAATAAGAGAAGTCATTCCACAAGTTGGGAGAGACTTTCTCAAACCTATCAAAGAAGCAATGAATGATTCCATAACGTATGATCAAATCAAAGTTGTACTGGCCAAAATAAAAGCAGAAGAAAGTGCTGCGAATTAATTTCTTGAACATATCACTATACGATTAGATTAAATGAAACCAGAGTACCTATGGCTCTGGTTTTTTTCTTTTGTGTGAAATAGTTACAAAGGTAATAATAATTAAAAAAACCAACTGAGAAGTTAAGAGGAATTAAACTGTTTATCAGGTTGAAAGAGTATATCTGTCTCCCCGTCTGTATACTTAAACCGTTGGAAAAGTAGGTTATGAGTCGGAATTATTAATTTTGATTCTGATTTTTGTTACAATAAATAAGTTAAATGTTTTTGTAACAATATATAATTAGGAGGAAATAGAGATGGAAAGTCTTAATGATACTTACACTTTATCAAATGGTGTCAAGATTCCAGTACTCGGATACGGAACATGGCAGGTAACTGATCCGAATGAGGCTGTGGAAGGTATAATCGCCGCTGTCAAAGCTGGCTATCGCCACATAGATACAGCACAAATGTATGGCAATGAGGAATATGTCGGTAAAGGCATCAAGGAATGCGGCGTGCCGCGTGAAGAACTGTTTGTTACAAGCAAACTGAACAACACTAATCACGGTTATGATGTAGCCCGCAAGACTATTGAAGAATCACTGGAAAGGTTGGATTTGGACTATCTGGACCTGTTCCTGATTCACTGGCCGGTTGTCAAAGATAATGGTGGAGATTGGAAACAGGACAACATCGACACCTGGCGCGCACTTGAAGATATGTATGACGAAGGTAAGCTAAAAGCTATCGGACTAAGTAACTTTGCCGTACCTCATCTAAACAACATTGTGGAAAACTGCAGAATCATGCCTATGGTCAACCAGATTCGTCTTCATCCGGGTGTAACTCAGGAGGATACTGTAGAGTTGAGCCGCAAGCACAATATGGTTGTGGAAGCATGGTCACCACTTTCCCCAATGAAAAATATGGAAGGAATTACTAAAGTTCAGGCTATGTGTGACGCGCATGGTAAGTCCATTGCCCAAATCCTGTTGAGATGGAGTCTACAAAACGGATTCGTCACTCTGACTAAATCTGTTCATGAAAAACGCATCATAGAAAATGCAGATATTTTTGATTTTGAACTTTCAAGTGAAGATATGGCTTATCTGGATAATATTGAATTTGACGATTTAAGCAAACCCGATGACTTCGAAGAAAGATAAACTTTTATAAAGAAATGAAATTTACGTTGCTCAAACAAAAAGGACGGTTCAAATTGAGCCGCCCTTTTTGTTTTTACTAAAAATAAAATCAGTTGAGTTATGAAATCATAGGATATACTAACAATGGATCATTCAATATCCATGGATGAGATCAAACGGGAATGGACAAAAATGGACAATCTCTACTTAATTAATGATGATTGTTAATTAAATGGAGATTGTCCAGATAAGTTTTTTGTGGAAAATAAACGAGGTATCGTTGCTGTTATAGGGATTTCAGAGTATGTAAGAGTTCAGAAGGAAGAAATATGAGTCTTGATTTATGTACAATAGCAAAATAAGTTTGCATTATCCTATGAGTATGTTATACTAGGTTTAACATATTGTAAGAGACAAACAACGAACTGTGTAATGCATTCCGAATTGGCCTTTAAGCAATAATGTAAAAATAATTTGTGCTGAATGGCACGAGGAGGAATTTTTAATATGGAAACAGGAACAGTAAAATGGTTTAACGCAGAAAAAGGTTTTGGCTTTATCGAACGTGACGGAGCAGAAGATGTATTCGTACATTTCTCAGCAATCCAAGAAGACGGATTCAAATCTTTAGACGAAGGACAAGCAGTTAACTTTGATACAGAAGAAGGCAACCGCGGACTTCAAGCAGCAAACGTAACTAAAGCTTAATAACTTTAAACTAAAATTTTGAAGGCAAGAACATGATGAATTTCGTGTTCTTGTCTTTTTTTTATACTTAAAACTTTTTTGTTATATTAACTTTAAGAAGTTTAGAGTTAATCGGGTCTACTTTTTTAGATAAGTTATGTTTCTTCAGGAAGTAAAGATAAAAAGGGTTGCAGTTCTTAAGATTGGATAGGTGATATTTCATAAGTCTTCAAAGTTCGAATTTATCTATGACAACGCATTTGTGATGCTTAATGAATTACAAATAGAACTTATGGATTATGTCCTCGTCCGCACGATTCATTAGATTATCTTTCTCCTGTCGACTTTCGAAGGAAATGGATAGAAACTTCGCACACCAAAGGTACCGCATCAGCCCTTCGTCTACCGATGGGCATAACGTCAAAAAAATAGAAGAATGAGACGTAAAAAATGTTATTTTTCTTGTAGTTCTGGTCTCCCAATGTTAGAATACATAAGTCAATCGACTAGATAGACGACACTCTATTCATTCGGTTGAGAAAGGCAAAGAAAAAAGGAACTTGCGCTTGTTTTTACCATATAAAATTCGTTCAACTAAGTGCTTACTTACCAATTCTTGTGCCTGATCCGCAGTATGAAACAACACGTCAGTCGATCGGACATATGGAAGAAGAAGTAATTGATTTAGAAAAGATTGTATTCATTGAAATTAATCTTCATTAGTGGGATGAAGATTCGCTTGAAGAACGCGAGGCATTCAGAAAAGAGCAGTTCAAAAAACAATTAGGTGGGGCCACTCAAGCGGAAGCGGTGAACCATTACGAGCAGACAGACAAAGTCAATGCCGAACTGGTCTTGTCATATTCCGCCAAGGCAAATCTGACCCTGGAATTTACCAGTGACGGTCAGTTGAGAAAAATTTAAAATATAAAATTTCAAATTCATTATTTCTCCATAATTACCTTTTATACTATAGTTAAGAAGTAAAGGAGGAGTTAAACATGATGAACAAAAAAGTAACTATATTAACAGCCGGTGTATTAGGACTGGGTGGTTTGGCCGCGTTAAACACTGATTTTGCATCTGCTGAAGAAAATTCAGTGGATTCTACCGAAGAACAGACAGGTGTGTTTGACTGGATGCAGGAGCGCATGGCTCAAGGGTTCCATGGATTTAACGGGGGCGAAAATGCAGACGGAGAATTCCAGTCTGGATCTGGACCATTTAACCGTTCTGCTCAAGGACACATGGGCCAAGGCATGCACGGTGGAAGCGGTCCGGGCAATGGCTACGGTCATGGTCACGGAGAACAACAGTTTCAAGATGACGAATGGCTGGAAGAACGCGAAGCATTTAGAGAAGAGCAATTCGAAAATTTCAATCCAGATATGAGCGAATAAGAATTTGAGGCATGGTTTGAAGAACATGACGCATTGAGAAGCGAGCGTTTTGGAGCGATGCATCCGGACTGGGTTACCAATTAGTAATTCAAACTTTAAGACTATATCTGCGACGGACAAGTTGTAAACTCTTTTTATGAAAATGATATCTTCTGTTCTAGAAAATTTAAAAAGTGTCGAAGTTATAATCTTAGCGATTTACATGTTTGGAAAAAGTCTTTTCAATAGCACTAGTTACTACAGAATAAATGCTGACTATTTTGCACTGGATTTAAAATTGGACTATATTAGAAAGACTTATCAGTTTGTGTATCTTATGAAGGATAAGCCCCCCGGCGATTAAGGGATTTATTGTAGCAATGTCCTGTGAAAATGGCATCCGTCTTATGATTTCTTGCGATGCTCTCGATGAGAACGATAGTCATTCGTTTACTGAGGGTAACGCCTGATCATGTTGATAGTATTGTTTTTTTCTAATTATACAGTAGACAGTAGTCTATCTAAAGAATCCATTTCAAGAAAATCAAGCTCATATACTTGTATTTATTTTTATAAGTATTAAAATATAAAATGGCGGATAAATGCCATTTAGTGTAACCCTTTTTCACGTTTCTTGCAAAAAATATTATATAAATACAATGAGGAGATATGTGTATGCCAGATAAAAAGCAAACGGTCATTATTGGTGCAGGACCTGGAGGATATGTAGCAGCCATTCGTGCCGCACAGTTGGGACAAAAAGTAACGATTATTGAAAAACAATATTTTGGGGGTACTTGTCTTAATATTGGATGTATTCCTTCTAAAGTACTTATTACTGCAGCCCACCGTTATCATGATGCCGCTCATTCGGACATTTTTGGAATCACTGCGGATGATGTCCAGGTGGATTTAGAGAAAACACAAGACTGGAAAGATAACAAAGTTGTCAAAACGCTCACTTCCGGTGTTCAGGGACTCCTGAAAAAAAATAAAGTGGAAATAATCATGGGAACAGCCACGTTTAAAAGCAAAAATCTTTTAAACGTCGAGACAGAAAAAGGATCACAGGAAATTGAGTTTGAAAATATCATTCTTGCCACGGGTACGAATCGTATTGAGTTGGAAGAAGTACCATTTGGAGAACGTGTCCTTGACACTACCGATGGACTGAACATCCGACAGGCACCTAAGTCGATCGTGATTATCGGCGGAGGCTATGTGGGGTCCCAATTAGCTGGAGCGTACAGTAACTTCGGAGTCCATGTAACAGTTTTGGAAAAATCCCCCCACTTGATGCCGTGTTTTGATGAAGATATGGCAAAAATTGTTGAAGAGAATTATAGAAATAAAGGAATGGATATTATCACTGATGTAAATATCAAGAGTTCCAAAACAACCCAGAAGGATATTACTATTACATATGAGCAGGATGGCGAAGAAAAAACCGTTACTGCTGAAGTTGCTATGGTTTCAGCTGGAAGAAAACCGAATACCGGTAATCTGAATCTGGAAGCAGCCGGTGTAGAAGTAACAAGTGATGGCTATCTTGAAGTCTCTGATACGAAGCAGACGAATGTTGAAGGGATTTACGCTATCGGTGATATTATTCCTGGTGTGACATTAGCGAATAAAGCATCTCATGAAGCTAAAGTTGTCGCAAGTGTGATAGCCGGTGAAAAAGTAGATTCCGGATGTAAACAGATTCCCATTACCGTCTATACCGAACCGGAACTGGCTACGACTGGTGTATCTCTTGCGGAAGCAAAAAAATCCAATGGGAAATACAAGGTCAGCCAATTCCCTCTTGCTGCTAATGGACGGGCTCTGTCATTGAATCAGACAGAGGGGTTTGTGCGTATGATCACCGACATCGAAAATTATAACACAATCGTAGGGGCGCAAATTGTAGGAACAGGTGCACCCGACATTATCAATGAATTATGTTTGGCTATTGAAACAGGTATGAATGCTGAAGATATTGCCATGACTATACACGCGCATCCATCTATTTCGGAAGCTGTCATGGATACTGCTGAATTGGCTATGGATATGCCAATTCATATGTGATATCATTCCACCCTTGAAAAAACATCAATCGGCTAGAATTAAAAGGCCCGCTTGAAAAAAACAGAATAGCCTAGAAGAAGAATCCTATCAGGAATTCTCTTCTAGGCTATTTTTATGCAGCAAAAAGGGTAGCACTTATGAGCGATGAACTGTATACAAAGGTTAACGGATGAATTCACAATTATTATTAAGGTACAATGAAAGAGAGACAGGAGAGGTGGATATTTAATGATTGGAGCGATTATAGGAGATATAGTGGGATCCCGATTTGAACATGCTAATCACAAAAGCAAACAGTTTGCTCTGTTTACAACAGAGTGTCATCCTACTGATGACAGCATAATGACGCTAGCAGTCGGTAAGGCGATCATGGAGGCTGAAAAGACTAAGCGTTCGGCTTCAGAGGAAAATACGTTTGATACTATAGGTTATGATTCGCTGGAGAATTTAGCTGTTCATTACATGCAAAAAATCGGTCGCAAGTATCCTAGCTGTGGTTTTGGCGGTCATTTTATAAAATGGATCTTCAGTGATGACCCTCAACCGTATAACAGCTATGGCAATGGTGCGGCTATGCGTGTGAGTGTTGCCGGGTTAGCGAGCAGGACAGAAATGGATGCATTAGAAATAGCTAAGAGGGTCACAAAGGTCTCGCATAATCATAAGGAAGGACTAAAAGGGGCAGAAGCGGTGACTCTTGCTATTTACCTGGCTCGAAAAGGTTTTTCTAAAAGTCGTATTTATTCCAGAATAGATACTGATTATTATTCGTTGGATTTTAAACTGGATGACATAAGAGATTCTTATAAATTTGATGTATCGTGCCAAGGTTCAGTACCTCAAGCGATTAAAGCTTTTATAGAATCGACTTCATTTGAAGATGCTATCCGTACCGCTATTTCTATTGGAGGAGACAGTGATACCCTAGCGGCAATCACAGGTTCGATAGCAGGAGCTTTCTATGGTGTTCCGGATTCTCTAAAAGAGAATGCTCTCTCCTATCTAGATGATGATTTAATTGAGATATATGAAGACTGGCGAGCATTCACTGATGAGCAAAAAAAATAAATAAATATTCATTTTTACTAATTTAAATACTGCTTCGATTAGAGCTGTTTAAGTAATGCAAAACTAATCGAGGTGGTTTATTAATAGCATTAACATAAAAAAACCATGTTATAAAAGCATCTAATCCAATGAATAATAATGCTGTTAGATACTTAATTTCAATAAAAAGGTGCGTGTATTAGATTCGGATAAAGTGTTTTTATGCATCATTATTCCATTAAATGAATTAATCAATGAT
>NZ_JAWOBT010000084.1:0-19669 GCF_046484155.1 Alkalibacterium sp. | reverse complement strand
CAAGGAAGGCGTAGGAGAGATCCACGATCAGGTTGACGACCACGATCACGATCGTGATGAGCAGTGTGCCGCTCTGGACGATCGGGTAGTCGCGGCCCAGGATCGCATCGTACACCCACTTCCCCACCCCTGGCCAGGAGAAGACCAAAAGGTTCTTTAAAGGTCTTTTTCTCCAGCACACTTTCCGACCGTGCATTAATCAGCGGGCGTTTGGCAAAGCTCGGCTCGAATCCCCACTTCACAGGATGCAGGCGCTGATTGGGCAACAGCACGATATTTTCAGTTGTCGGAAAAATCTCTTCGCTTTCTTTAAATGAATAGTCGTCATCTTCCAGCTTATAGCGTTCCTTCAGTTCCATGAATGACGCCGTTAATCCGTATCTTCCGCACATCTCGCTCACTCCTTCCAGTCCCCTTTATGGTATCAAAACGAACCAGAAACTGCGACTCATACAAACTCATTCAACTGTCACAATAGTATCTTTTCATCTATTTAGTTTGTCAAATTAAGCTAGACAGTTTCCAGCTCTCTAAGGAGACCTCTCATGGTTCAGACATTGACTGTGACTTCGAAGAAAAAGAAGCACATGCTCTTGAGACCCTTGGAATAATCGGAAAACTTACACTGGGCCAGCTCGATGACCCCTCATTTGATAAAGATGCCATGCTGCGTTACGTTAACCATGATGTAATTTTAAACAACAAAGTATTGAGAGCTATGAGTTACTCATTATTAAATATGATTGTTAAGGATTTGAGATCAAAAATGATACAATAGTAGTGAAATCATTAAACTTATACTGAATGGAGTGATACTATGAGTAAATATGAGACACCCGATTATGATGTACTGATGAAAGAAGAGGATTGTGAGATAAGAAAGTATGTCGATTTTTATATTGTCGAGTATGAAAATTTAAATAATCAAGAAAGTAACAGTGCATTTGGCACTTTATTCAAGTATATATCTAGTGACAATAAAGCGAATGAAAAAATATCGATGACAGTACCGGTTATTCAAGAAGTAACTAAAGAAAAAAAGAAAATGGCATTTGTTGTTCCAGAAAAGTATCGTGAACAAATACCAGAGCCAAATAATCCGAATCTAAAGGTGAAAAAGTTCGACGAAGGCTTATTTGGAGCAATACAATACTCAGGTTTTTCCAATAAGTCAAAAGAATTAAAAATGAAGAATAAACTGGAAGAGTGGATACAGGAAAAAGGCTATCAAGAGCAATCAAATTATATGTTGGCTTCTTACAATGCACCCCTTACCCCACCTATGTTCAGACGAAATGAAATTTGGGTCAGAATTATTGAAGCGTGAGTAAAAAAGCATGGCCGGGTGTATTATAGACGGTCAACACGTGAAGCAGGTGGATGGCTCTTTCGTCATGCCTCTATTGTCACGAATCTTTCTGACACCCTATCGCCTGAAATGCTTTTCTCTTTGTATGCCAAACATGGCACAATAGATTTAAGTGAAATATGACTGAACTTTTTCAGCTTTACTAATGTCCTAGGAGAAGTATGCCCTAAAACGACTAAACAGCGAACTAATATTGGGTGTTTAGTTGAAAATGAATACAGAATTGAGAGCTATGAACTATTCAGGATTGATATATTTATTGAATTTTTTTTAAAGGAGGAAACATATGGATGCAACTGCTCGATTTGGTGTCGAACAAAAGAATGGACGGACGTCATTCTTCGACGGAGGGTTATTCGAACTCATTTTCTGGTCACTATTAGGTGGCATCGTCACGGTATTGTCCTTAGGCCTATTATATCCGTGGGTATTGTGCCGGCTTTTTGCCTGGAAAATCAATCATACTGTTATCGATGGAAAACGCTTAAACTTTTCCGGATCAGCTGTCGGTCTATTCGGGAACTGGATAAAATGGTGGGCACTGACGATTATTACCCTCGGTATCTACGGTTTTTGGGTCAGCATCAAACTCGAAGACTGGAAAACAAAGAACACTCACTTTGTTAATTAATACATAAACTATTTAAAGACCCTTTAAGGCAGTTCTTAACCTTAAAGGGTCTTTGGCTATTACATTGCTGAATAATGTTCTAGTTATTAATAATTTTATTTACTAAAATGATACCCTCCTGACTTATCCAAATGTGACATTCTTATAATACTGATTTTACCCTAGTCATCTTTTACAGAATACCCGATAATGGTGAAGTAAAAACTTGAATGAAAAATAAAGATTAAAATATTTTAATTTTTATCTTGACTTATTCTCATTTATTTCGTATTCTAGGAACATCAACTTTTACAGGAGTGACAATCATGTTAATAACGAAAATTCAAACCACACAACTAAATAACTATTACTTTAGCTACTTTAGATATGGTTTGTAGACATGACTGACATCATGGATACAAACATCAGTATAAAACTGATTTTGTATCTGTGATGGCTAAAGAAATTTGAGTTGATCAAATTTGGCCACATAGATGAAATAATCTAAGTGGTCAACATACCCGTAACTTTTGAGGGCACCTATTTAGATTATTTCATCTAGATAGGTGTTTTTTATATTTTATGAATAACTGGGTCGACGTAAAGTTGGCTCGAAAAAACAGAAGAAAACAGGGGGAGAAAAAGATGAAAAAATTAATGACAAAGAAAGCAATGGGTCTATTAGCTACAGGAATGGTTGGACTGACTTTAGCAGCATGTGGTGCTGAAGATACCGGAGAAAGTGCGGCAAGTGGACAGGAAACAGTAAATGTGGGTATCTTGCAATTCATGGAACACAATTCCTTAACCGCCGCCAAAGACGGCTTCATCAGTGAAATGGAAGATGCCGGTTACGTTGACGGAGAATCGATCAACTTTGACGTCATGAACGCACAAGGCGATCAATCTAATTTGCAGAGTATGAGTGAACAATTATCCGGAAACAATGACCTGATGCTTGCGATAGCCACACCAGCTGCTCAGGCCTTAGCCACAGCCGAACAGGACAAGCCGATTCTATTCACGGCCGTCACCGATCCCGTCGATGCCGGATTAGTCGAAAGCAGCGAAACACCAGGAACCAATTTGACCGGTACGAGTGACATGGTGCCCATCGAAGAACAGATCAAGTTACTCTTATCTATCGTACCGGATGCTCAAACGGTCGGAATCATCTATAACTCGAGTGAACCGAATTCAGAAATCCAGGCCAATTTAGCCATTGAACAATTGGAAGCTGCCGGTGTCGCCGTTCAAGTCTCGACGGTCACAACAACCAATGATGTGCAGCAAGTTCTGACCAGCCTGGCATCGGATGTTGACGCTCTTTACATCCCGACAGACAACACCCTGGCAAGTACGGCTGCTACCGTCGGGGAAATCGCAATAGAATACCAACTACCAATAGTGGCAGGATCAACGGATCAGGTCGAAGCGGGCGGATTGGCCACTTACGGCATCAACTACGAAACACTGGGTCGTCAAACGGCTCAAATGGCCTTGGAAATCCTAGAAAACGATGCCTCACCAGAAACTTTAGCTGTGGAAATGTCTAACGAGTTGGAACTCTTCGTTAATGAAGACATGGCTGAAGCTCTAGGTATCGATCCAGACAGCATCTCACTCTCAGAAGAGTAAAGGAGGAATCATTCATGGCTTTATTATTATCAAGCATTTCTCAAGGCTTACTCTGGTCGATCATGGCCATTGGCGTCTACATTACTTTTCGCATTCTTAATGTGGCTGACTTAACCACAGAAGGCAGTTTCCCCTTAGGCGCGGCAGTCAGCACCAGTTTAATTGTAAACGGCATGGCTCCCTGGCTGTCCGTTCTGATCGCCCTTCTCGGCGGCATGGCAGCCGGATTCATCTCAGGATTCTTGTATACGAAATGGAAAATCCCGGCCTTGCTCTCAGGAATCATTACCATGACAGGCCTTTATTCCATTAATTTACGCATCATGGGACAAGCCAACATTTCACTGCTTGGAGAAGGGACACTTATTCGAACAGTTGAAACTTTCGGCTTAAGCAAAACCAATGCGGTATTACTGGTCGGTTCAATCGCCGTTGGGATAGTCATATTTCTACTCCATCTGTTTTTCCATACTGAAGTGGGACTGGCCATCCGTTCAACCGGCGACAATAATGAAATGAGCGAAGCCAACGGTATCCGGACTAACGTCATGAAAGTCATCGGCTATATGTTGAGCAACGGAATGATCGCCGCATCCGGTGCCTTGCTCGCTCAAAACAACGGATACGCTGATATCAGCATGGGTATCGGCACGATCGTTATCGGCCTGGCTTCCATCATTATCGGTGAAGTGTTCTTCCGTAACCTATCCATTGCCAAACGTCTATTGACGGTCGTCTTGGGTTCAGTCATATACCGCTTACTCATATTGATCGTTTTAGAAATGAACGTCGATCCGCAAGACTTGAAACTATTCTCGGCTATTCTATTAGCCTTGGCCTTACGTCTTCCAGCAATTCAGGAACGTTTGCCTAAACGAAACAAGAAAGCTAAAGCAACCACTGAAAAAGGAGGAGTCTTATCATGGCTACAGCGTTAGAACTGAAAAATATTCATAAGAGTTTTGAAGTGGGTTCAGTCAATGAAAACCATGTCCTGAAAGGCATCGATTTCACAGTGAACGAAGGCGATTTCATCACAGTTATTGGTGGAAATGGCGCAGGTAAGTCTACCTTCTTAAACAGTATCGCCGGAAGCTTTCCAGTTGATGAAGGAGAAATTTTGATCGACGGACAAGACATCACGAAAGAATCGGCTTATAAACGCGCGTCACACATCAGTCGTGTGTTTCAGGATGCTAGAATGGGTACCGCTTCTCGCTTGAGCATTGAAGAGAACTTAGCCATTGCCTGGAAACGAGGGAAAAAACGTGGACTCGGTAGAGGCATTCGCAATAAACAACGGGGTTTATATAAAGAAGAACTGAAGAAACTGGGACTCGGACTTGAAGATCGTTTGAAAATGGACGTGGGACTGCTGTCTGGCGGCCAGCGTCAAGCCCTCACCCTACTGATGGCCTCGCTAGTTACACCAAAGCTGCTGCTCTTGGATGAGCATACGGCCGCTCTGGATCCAAAAACCAGTCAGATGGTCTTGGATTTAACAGATCAGATCATCAATGAAAAGAAACTTACCGCGTTGATGATCACGCACAACATGGAACAGGCCATCACTTACGGTAATCGCCTTATCATGATGAATAACGGACACATCGTCGTGGATGTCTCCGGTGAAGAAAAAGAGCACCTCACCGTCCCCGATCTGCTTGACTTGTTTAAACAAAACAGCGGCAGTGCCGTCTCGGAAGATGCTCTGCTGCTTTCGTAATGAAAACACCAAGTCAGTCGACTTGGTGTTTTTTCATTTTTTCAAATCAAACCTCTACTTTTAGTAAAGAATTTAACGTTTAAGTCATATTTTTTATCACAGCGTTCCCTTCACCGCTCTTTCCAGCTCGCGAAGGGCACGCATTCCGCTGTTCCGTGCCCTTCACCCCTCTTTGCAGCTCGTGAAGGGCACGCATTCCGCTATTCCATGCCCTTCGCACCTCTTTCCAGCTCGTGAAGGGCATGCATCCCGCTGTTCCGTTCCCTTCACCCCTCTTTCCAGCTCGCGAAGGGCACGCATCCCGCTATTCCGTGCCCTTCGCACCTCTTTCCAGCTCGCAAAGGGCACGCATTCCGCTATTCCGTTCCCTTCGCCCCTCTTTCCAGCTCGCGAATGGCACGCATTCCGCTATTCCGTGCCCTTCGCACCTCTCTCCAGCCCACGAAGGGCACGCATTCCGCTATTCTGCTCTCTTTTGATACATACCAGCGTATTTACGGACAATCACTATTAGAAACAAACAGAAAACCATGATTTTTATACAAAAAAACAGCCTTACCATCAAGTCTGATCGACTATGATGGTAAGGCTGTTTATATATATTTAATTAATTTGCCCCCGCAGGAATCGGCGCAGGATAAATTAAGTGATCGTTCAGTAAACGGGAATCGGGCAAGAGATCCTCTTTTTGTTTTTTTCCGGAATTCCAGAACAATACAAGTAGCCCGACTGATACAATAGAGGAAATTATATGTGTCACTAATCCTACCCCAAGACCTAGACCGATTGGCTGACTGACAATATACACAACGACAGCGTACAGCATGAAAATCGCTGGAACGAATGTGACAAAATAATTTTTCTCTTTAAGATACAGGTAACGCGTTGATACGAGTAGCGAAATAACCGCTGTAACCTGGTTTGCCCAGTTAAAGTAACGCCAGAGCAGATTGAAATCTACTTGCGTCAATACGAAGGAAATCGCATAAAGTGGTAAGGTGACCATTAGAATTTTTTTCACCGTATCTTGTTTAATATTTAGATACTCTGCCAGGATCGTACGTAAACTTCTAAACGCTGACAAGCCTGAAGATAAAGGTAAAACGATAACACCGATGATAGCAATCGTTCCCATCACATTACCTAACAGTAAGACACTAACCTGATTCACAACAGCTGATGGTGTTCCTGCCGCAATCATCTGGCTCAATGTCTGACCGTCAAACAGTGCCATGGATGCCGCTGCCCAGATCATCGCAATGACTCCTTCAGCAATCATCATACCGTAGAAAGTGAAACGTCCTTCTCTTTCGTTCGTACTCGTGCGTGAAACCATGGGTGCCTGTGTTGCATGGAACCCTGAAATCGCACCACATGAGATGGTGAAGAAAATAATTGGGAAAATAGGTGTCCCGTCCGGATGTATGTTGGTAAATGAACTAGCATTTAAGTTTGGTAACGTATGTCCGCCCGTCATCAAACTTATACCGATAGCCACCGTGCTGATGATCAAAATGGCACCGAAGATAGGGTAGATTTTACCTAAAGCTTTATCTATAGGTAACACAGTTGAAATGATGAAGTAAATGAATATCAATACCGTAATCATCCCTACCGTCATCCAACTCGGTGTAAAGTATAAAATCAGATTAGCCGGTGAGGTTACAAACACTGTTCCGACCAGCAACAATAATAACATTGCGAAGATATTTACCACATGTTTCAAGGGTTTCCCTAGATATTTGCTCGCCAGTTCAGGTAAATGAGCCCCACCATTTCTCAGAGAAATCATTCCGATCATATAGTCATGAACGGCCCCGGCAAAGATGGCACCGATGATGATCCATAGATAAGCGATCGGACCATACAAGGCTCCCATGATGGGTCCGAATATCGGTCCTGTGCCTGCGATATTCAATAGTTGAATGATCGCATTCTTCCACTTGGGCATCGGCACGAAGTCATACCCATCTCGAAGTGTTTCTGCCGGCGTCGGCCGGTCAGGTTCGATTGAAAAATTCTTTTCTATATATCGACCATAAGTGAAATAGCCGAGAATCAACAGTAAGATACCACCAATTAATGTCATCATTCTAATTTTCCTCCATTTTTTGTAAGCGTTGTATTTACTTACAGTGTAAAGAAAAATATAGAAAAAAAGTGCATTTCAGGATGAAATGCACTTTTATAGTGATGACTTGCATAAACGAACGGATGAAAAACCCTATAAACCAAATCGTTCACGAAAGTTATTGATATATGACCGACTTACTGGAACGGTTAAAGCGTTATTAAGCGTGAGCTGATAGGTGTGATTGAACCATGGTTCTACCTCCGTTATAGCCTTTAAGTTGACGACGTATGATCGGTGGATCCGCATAAAGGAATAAGGTTCCAGCTTTTCCTGCCACGACTGGAGCGTCTCACGTGTTTCCAGTTTATTATCCTTAGTATAAACAGCCGTTTTACCTTGTATTGCTTCTATCAATAGCAGATCTTGTCTCGAGAACATGTAAATGCGGTCCTCCGTCTGTACCGGTATTTTTTCTATCGAAGCATGTTCCAACACTTTTTCTTTCGCAGGAGACTCTGACATCTCCTCGATAGAATCAAACGCACGATTTAGCGCTTGGAGGACACGTTTTTCTTCAAAAGGCTTTAAAATGTAATCCCTGGCGTTCTTTTCAAATGCTTCAACAGCATAATGATCATAAGCAGTCGCAAAAATAACTATGGGCGGATTTTCCATTTTCTTGATCTGTTCGGCCAGCGTCATTCCGCTTTCGTCGGTCAAATGAATGTCTATAAAAACAATCCCCACCTGATTCGAGAGTAGCGCTTTGAATGCTTCTTCAATTGATTCAGCTTCAAAAACAGCCTTCACTTTTTCATGCTTCTTTATCAGATGACTCAATTCTGCTCGTGCAAGGTATTCATCTTCGACTATCAATACATTCATCGCTTAGTCTCTCCTTTTTGGTATATGACTGACGACGCTTGTCCCTTCATCACCCGTTTGAAAATCAAGCTCGGCAACCTTTCCAAACAAGCTTGTCAATCGTCTATTCAGGTTTTCAATAGCCGATCCCGTGCCTTCTGACGATTGAATTTCTTTTTTTCCTAAATCTTTCAGAATAGCTGGATCGACCCCAATGCCATTGTCTTTGACTTCGACACGTAAATAATCAACTTCTTCGGTTATGCTGATAACCACTTCATTATCTTCCTTCTTCCCAACAAACGCATGTTTGATAGCATTCTCAACGAGGATCTGAATCATAAAAGGAGGAATAGAATAATCGAGCAATCCTTCATCTATATTTTTTTTCACACGATAGCGATCAGGAAAGCGTGCTTGTTCCAAACTCAGGTAAGCATCCACTTGCTGAAGCTCTTTTCCTATCGTTATCAAATTCTGACGAACGCCTTGTAAATTCGACCGAAAAAAAGCGCTCAATTGATAAAGGAGCTCACGGGCTTTTTCACTGTCGATACGGATCAGTGCCGAAATCGTATTTAAGGCATTGAAGAAGAAATGCGGATTTACCTGAGCTTGCAGCGATTTGATTTCTGCATCCTGCATCAGTCGTTTTTGCATCTCTAATTCTCCAAATTCCAGCTGACTCGAAAAGATTTTCCCCAATCCTTCTGCCAGCTGCCTCTCTACATAGGTCAATTGATCTTTGTCAGTGAAATAAAATTTCAGTGTCCCCCGCACTTCATTTTGGACTGTCAGGGGGATAACGAGCGCCGCTTCCAGGGGGCACCCTTCAACATGACAGCCAATCTCTTCATGGGACCTTGCTTCTTTCAACATTCCAGTCGCAATGACTTCTTTTGATAGATCGGTCACAATCGAATGGGGCGGTTTGTGATGATCGCTCGCAGCTCCGACATGAGCCATGATGGTGTCTTTGTCCGTAATGCTGACTGCCGATACTTTCATCGTTTCGTGAATAATACGTGCTGCTTTAGAAGAAGAAGCTTCATTCAAACCTGAACGGAAATAAGGCAAGGTTGCTTCAGCCAGTTCCAGCACGGCATGCGTCTGTACCGCACGCGTTTCTTGTTCCAGCTTATCGAAAGAGCGAATGATCGATAAAAAGAGCGCCATGCCAATACTGTTTGTCATGATCATCGGCAGGGCAATGAGCTGGACCAGCTGGTAGGATTCCTGGATATTGGCACTTAAAATCAGAATAATTGTCATTTGAACCAGCTCTGTCAGCGTACCGATGATTATACCGTCCACAGGTCTTGGAAACAGTCTTTTTCCAATAAACCGATCTCCAACCAGTCCTGAAAATATGCCGATCAATGTTGAAGAAATCAAGTAGATGTGGGGGGCATTTCCCCCTTGCAGATAACGGATGATGCCTGATATCATACCCACTGCGATCCCCACGGGAGAACCACCGATCAACCCGGAAATACCGATCGTTAAAACACGCGTATTCGCCAGAGAAGAGTCGGCATCGAGGGTTGTAAATAATTGATTGATGATCTGCTGGTTTCCTCCGATTTCAACACCCGTAAAATTAGATATGAAAGCGAACAGACCGAATATCACTATGAGCTGTACTTTGCTGCTCCATCGTTCTCTCTTCATCAGCACCCTTTTGAAATAAGGGATATTTAAGAGCAGATAAGCTAAAACTATGATTAACCCTACCCGTTCAAGCATCAGTATGAATAAAGTAGCCATGTAATTCCCCTTCTTTCAAAATAAATAATACATTCATACTAACACAGTCGAAATTAAAAAAGTGAAGAAGAATTAAGTGGACGTCAATAATAAAAAATAAAGCTTATCACTATTGAGATAAATCAATAGTGATAAGCTTATTTATAAAGGGATCAACCGTGATCAAACCTGCGATCTCTGTCTGACCCGTCCGTATTACTTTCAGTAATGAAAAATATTTATTCAGCACACCTTACCATGCATAGGCTTCTGGAGCATGACCGCCCGGGCCAGGGAAAATCCTGTCCAGTTCCTGCATAACATCCTCTGTGAAGTCGATTTCAAGAGCCTTGAGTGCCTGCTCCAACTGGTCCATTGTTCTCGGACCGATGATTGGCGCTGTCACAGCCGGGTTGGCTAACAGCCAGGCCAAGGCAACGTTTGCTTCAGATTCGCCAAGTTCTTTACATAGCTTGGAATAGTCCTCTAACTGGTGACGTTCCTTGTCAGAAAGCTCTGCTGCTCGCTTTTCACTTCTTGAACCTGGTTCTGGATCAAGGATCTTACCGCTGAGCAGACCGCCGCCCAATGGACTCCAGGGAATGACCCCGATGCCCAACTCTTTGGCAGCTGGGAGAACTTCTAATTCTGGAAGTCTGCACAATAAGTTGTATTTGTGCTGTTCAGATACCAGTCCAAGAAAGTTCCGTTTCTCTGCTGCTGCTTGAGCCATGACAAGATGGAAACCGGCAAAGTTGCTCGATCCAATATAATAAGTCTTACCTTGATTCACTAACGATTCGAACACGCCCCATATTTCTTCCCAAGGTGCATGGCGTTCAATATGATGCATTTGATACAGCTCAACATGATCCGTCTGCAGACGTTTTAGGGAGCCTTCCAAATGTCGGCGGATTTTAAAGGCAGAAAGTCCGCGTTCCTGATTTGGTCCATCGGTTTCATCTTCCATACCACCATAAACTTTAGTCGCCAAAACGACTTTTTCTCGCCGGCCGCCTCCCTGGGCAAACCAGCGACCAATGATTTCTTCTGTTTGTCCCCTTTGACCCTTACCCCCGTAAACATTGGCTGTATCAAAGAAGTTGATACCCGCCTCCAAAGCTCTGTCCATGATGGCAAAGGCATCTTTTTCACTAGTATAAGGACCGAAATTCATTGTTCCTAAACATAGTTTACTGACTTTCAATCCTGTTCGTCCCAAATTAGTGTATTCCATACAATCTTTTCCTCCTCTTAATAGTTAACTGCCGTCAAAAGCTTGATCCACACCTTCTTTTTTAGTTCTTTAGTGATTTAATCGTAGCATTATTGGAATATTATCTCAACAATATTGTATCCGCTATCATTTTTGTGCTGAAAGGTGATAAGTCAAGGGATAGCATAGAAGTGAGCTGTCTTTTACCCGTGAACTAACTCAAAGGAGTGGGACATACCCCGCAAAAGATGAGCTTAGTCACATCTAAAATAGTTTAACAGACCAAAAACAGACAGCAGCATGACTGGCATGCTGCTGTCTGTTTTTTTCTGAAGTATCAGTGAATCCCGATGACTTCTTTCATCGTATTTCCACTCAACCATTTTTTTACTTCTTCATCGGTACCGAGGACTTCATGGGTCCCGCCGACATTTTGAAGTGACCCTTCTGAATAATCCAAGCCACTCGTCACATAATCATAACTTAATGCGGTGCGTTTCTGTTCAATAATTGGGTTGGGTTGCGGTATAGCGGACATCAGCGACTGAGTATAAGGGTGGACCGGTCTTGAAAAAATTTCTTCCGTCGTTCCCGTCTCGATCATGTGTCCCAGATGCACGACCCCGATACGATCAGATATATAACGAATCATAGACAGATCATGCGCCACAAAGAGGTAGGCTACATTCGTTTCTTCCTGGATTTCTTTCATCAAATTCACTATCTGCGCTTGGATAGACACATCCAGTGCACTGATGGCTTCGTCTGCAATGATCAAGTCGGGATTCATGATCAGCGCGCGTGCGATGCCAATGCGCTGACGCTGTCCGCCAGAAAACTGACTGGGAAAGCGTCCGGCAAATTCTTTGGACAATCCTACACGTTCAAGAATTTCCAGTACCCTTTCTTTGCGCTCCTTTTGATTGTTGTAAAGACCATGAATATCCAGTCCCTGGGCCACGCTGTCCATGACATTTTTACGCGGATTCAAACTGGCCATGGGATCCTGAAAGATCATCTGCATGTTCGTCCGAAGCAGCTTTTCCGTTTCTTTATCCATTTTCCCGGATATATTTTTATCTTTAAACATAATCTGTCCATCTGTAATATCATGGAGACGGATCACTGAGCGGCCAATTGTCGATTTACCACTTCCGGATTCTCCAACTAATCCGTATGTTTCTCCGGGATAAATTTTGAACGACACCCCGTCAACTGCTTTTACAGTAAACTTCCGATTGATTCTAAAATACTGTTTTAAATCCTTCACTTCTAAAAGTGGCTGATCAGCCTGTGACATAATTTCTAGCCTCCTCTTTCATACGGTCGATGCGTTTTTCCAATTCGACAGGTAACGCGTATTCGGGCCCGTGCTCACTCAGTAGCCACGTTGCGGCCGCATGGGTCTCTGAAACAGCTATCAGGGTCGGCTCTTCCTTTTTATCAATATGAAGCGCATATCTGTTTCTCGGATAAAAGGGATCGCCCTTGATTTCGTGAGCCATATTCGGTGGATTCCCGGGTATGGAAACTAACTTATCCGGGTTCGCATCCAAGTCCGGCATCGCGAGTAACAGTCCCCATGTATAAGGATGTTTCGGCTCGTAAAAAATATCTTCCACTGTTCCTTTTTCAACTATTTTTCCCGCGTACATGACATTGACATACTCTGCCACTTTTGCCACGACGCCTAAATCATGGGTAATATAGATGACGGAGATCCCTGTTTTCTTCTGAATGTCCTGGATGAGTTCTAAAATTTTCGCTTGAATCGTCACATCCAAGGCCGTTGTCGGTTCATCACAGATCAGCACGTCCGGGTCGCAGGCTAAAGCAATCGCAATGACAATTCTCTGACGCATTCCCCCGGACAACTGGTGCGGGTAATTTTTCATACGACTTTTTGGATCAGTAATGCCCACAAGTTCTAAAAGTTCAACCGCTTTTTTCTGGGCTTCTTTTTTCTTCGTTTTATAATGCGTGCGCATCCCCTCTATGATCTGATTCCCGATACTCATGGTAGGATCCAGTGATGTCATGGGGTCTTGAAATATCATGGCAATATGTTTGCCATTGATCGTTTTACGCATCTGTTTTTTTGAAAAATCAAGGAGATTCTCAGTGACTACCTCCCCTTGATTCTCGAAAGTATAGCGGATCGTACCACTCTCAATTGTCCCGTTATTGCTGAGAATACCCATAATAGCTTTAGTTGTCACCGATTTACCGCTGCCTGATTCACCTACGATGGCGACTGTCTCGCCTTTGTGTAAATCAAGATCGACACCGCGTACAGCCCGGATTTGTCCGGCAGATGTATTAAACGTAATAACTAAATCTCGTACTTCTAATATTTTTTCTCTCATCCGTCGTTACACCTCTTTCATTGTAGGATCGAGGGCATCTCTGAGCCCATCTGCTAATAAGTTGAAGCTAAGCATCAGCAACGCTAAAACAACTACCGGTGGAATAATCATGTAAAAATGTGTCGTTAAGGATTTGAAATTCTCGGAAATCAACGACCCTAGAGAGGCCATCGGAACAGGAATACCAATTCCCACGAACGCCAGAAATGCTTCAGTAAAGATAGCATTCGGGATCGAAAACATGGACATGATCAGCAATTGTGAGAAGATATTAGGTAAAATCTCCTTATACATAAGCGTCATATCTTTTGCCCCCATGGTTTTTGCCGCGAGGACATATTCACTTTCTTTAAGTTTCAGCATGGAGGCCCGAGATACACGACTCATCCCGATCCAACCAGTAATAGCGATGGCTAAAGTAATGCTCATCAACCCGGGTTTCAACACGATGATCAGTAACGTTACGACCACCAGGTTTGGAATGCCGTTCAACACTTCGACGCTTCGCTGCATCACGTTGTCGACTTTCCCACCGTAATAGCCCGAAACCATGCCGTATGTCATACCGATCAGTACATCTACGATTACGGCCACTAAGGCAATGTAAAGTGAAATACGCGTCCCTTCCCAAGTCCTTGTGAAAAGGTCTCTGCCAAGTACATCGGTACCAAACCAGTGGTACGCATCTTCGCCACCTTCTATCGTCTCATACTTATTTACAAGCAAATCACCTGTAGATGTTTTCAGGGTTTCTGATCCGTCAAAAATGCCAAAATTTTCGAGTACAGGAATTCGCGGTGCCATACTTTCATGACCCACTATCTGCTCATCATAGTCGTAACCCGAGATCACAGGCCCCATAAGAGCCATGAAGACAATCACGGTGATCATAATAAAGCCGAAAACAGAACCTTTATTTTTAACTATTCGTTTAACTAACTCTTTCCAAAAGGAATCTTCTTCATAGACTTCATCAATAACATTCACGTTTTCCTGGCCAATAAATGCAAAGTCGTCCAAAGAGTGGATTGAACGGTATAGTGGTTTATCCATTTGAATCCTCCTTTGCTAATCGAATACGCGGATCTAAGACGCCATATAAAATATCTACACCCAGCATGACAAAAATATACAAGGCACTATATACAAACGCTAAGGCTAAAATAACATTGTAATCGTTAGACTGGATAGCCTGGACCATGAGCTGGCCGATGCCTGGAATCGAAAAGATCTTTTCGACAACCAGACTGCCTGTCATCAGGCTTACAACGAGTGGACCTAAGATAGTGATAATCGAGATAGACGCATTTCGTAAGGCATGCTTGAAAATCAGATGCCCCCCTGATACGCCTTTGCTTTCTACTAACTGCATGTAATCCGAATTGAGCACCTCAATCATTTCAGTACGTGTGAATCGGGCCACCGTTGCCATGACAGTCATGCTCAATGCAATGGCCGGTAAAGCGAATGCTGTTAAACCGTCATCTGCACTATATAACATTGGCAACCAGCTTAATTGAAAACCGAAAAAGTAGGATAAACCGAGTGCGAACACGTAAGATGGAATGGATACACCGATGACTGAAAAGAAGGTCGCCGCAGAATCGAGTAGACTATTGTGTTTTAATGCAGCCGCAACACCTAAAAAGAGGCCCGCAACAGATCCCAAGAGAATGGACAGTCCCCCCAAAAGTAAAGAGGTAGGTAAACGGCTCTGTAACAGTAGTGAGACGTCTGTATCTTTAGAGATCGTATACGATTTTCCGAAGTCTCCTGTCAACATGTTCTTTACATATCGGAAAAACTGGACGGGGACAGAATCGTTCAATCCATATTTAGTCATCAGCACTTGCTGCTGTTCAATGCTCAGTCGCTCATCATTAAAAGGAGAGCCAGGTAATAACTGCATCAAGGTGAACAGCACAAGCACAATAATTAGTAAAGTAACCACAGACATACCCACACGTTTTAAAATATATTTCTTCATGTTAACTTTCCTTTCATATCATCAAAGTAAAAAGGCATATCTGAGAAGAAGTAAAAGCTAGAGAGAACTCGTTAGCTTTACTTTTCCACATATGCCCTCTCCTTAACTGTGATTATTCTTTTACAGCAAATTTATACACACGTGGCAGTCCTACTGCATGGAAATCAATCCCTGATACATTGTCCTGGATCATTACCGCATTACCTTTCTGGTAAACCGGAAGGACACCTGCATCATCCATTAAAATAGATTCTGCTTCTTGCAATGCTTCCCAACGCGCTTCATCGTCTAATGATAGCTCGCCATCAATTGCAGAATAGACAATCTCATCATAGCCTTCGCTTGACCAAGATCCATCGTTATTGTTTCCATCAGTTACCCATAAATCCGCATAAGTCATCGGATCCGCATAGTCGGGTCCCCAGCGAGTCAGGCCTAAATCGTAATCTGCTTGCTTCATGCGTTCCAAGCGGGTTTTCTTAGGCATTTGTTCAATTTCGATCGTCACGCCCTCGAGGTTACTTTCGATTTGAGATTTCAGGACTTGAGCCACATTTATCGCACTCTCAGTGTCCTCAACAAGTAAACCGAATGTGAATGATTCCTGTCCTAATTCTGATTTAGCAGCTTCCAATGATTCCTTGGCGCCTTCAGGATCGTACTCTAAATAAGTGTCTGTTGTTTCTCGGAAGTCTTTGCCGTCAGGTCCTGTAGCTAACCCATCAGGAATGATATAATTAGCCGGTACAGACCCGTCTTTTAAGACCGTCTCCGTAATTTGCTGTTTATCAAAGGCTGTTGCCAATGCTTTTCTCAAGTTGGCATTTTCCAGTCCTTCAACCAGTGTATTGGGTGAAATGTACCAGAGATAACCGGCTTGAACGTTTACGAACTCAGGGTCAGCTTTGAATAGATCCACTTGTTCGCCAGCAAGAGTTACCAGATCCAAGTCTCCGTTCTGATAAGAAAGCATGGCTTGTTGTGAATCCTTGATTACCTTATACTCTACACCTTCCAGTGCAACGTTATCCGCATCATAGTAATCTTCATTTTTATCTAATTTGATTGTAGTTGCTGCGGGTTCGTAACTTGTGATCGTATACGCACCATTTGATAACAGCGTTTCAGGAGATATGCCGTATGAATCGCCCACTTCATTCATGAACTCTTCATTGAGCGGGAAAAATGGAATAAATGACATGAGGCTTTCAAAATAAGGAACCGGATTAGCAAGTTGAACTTCTAATGTATACTCATCCAATGCTTCTACTCCTAGTTCTTCCGGTGCTTTTTCACCAGCTAATACTTCGTTCGCATTCACAAGTCCAGCTATTCCCATAATGTAGCTATATTCACTACCCGTATCTGGATCAGCCAGTCTGCGCCATGCATAAACAAAATCGTGAGCAGTCACTGGTTCCCCATTGGACCATTGAGCGTCTTCTCTCAGTTTGAACGTGTAGCTTAATCCATCTTCACTTTTTTCAGCAGTATCTACCAGTGCAGCTACTGCTTGTCCATCGGAGTCCGTTTGATACAAGCCTTCTATTGTATTGGCGATGACCTCAAACGAGGTGCCATCTGTGGCAATCTGTGGATCCATGGAAGCCACTTCAACATCCAGCTGGACATTCAATACCTGTTCATCTGTCGATGTATCGGCTTCAACTGATTCATCTACTTCTTCAGCTGTTTCTGATCCACAAGCGTTTAATAACAGCAAAGAAGCTATTCCACTCAACCACATATGTTTCTTGCTCAATTTTTTCATGATTGTTCCTCCAATTCATATTATGTGAAGAACATTAGAGTTCTTTAATCTAATGTAATTGAATTATAATCTGAATTTTTCCAATAATCAAGGTTTTTTTGAATAATTCACCAATTTTAACGTCTTATGTTCGTTTTTACTTTGATATAACGCTTACATAACAGGCTTTGACTCTTATTTAGTTTTTAAACATTCGTCTATTACCGATTTAACTACCCTTTTTAATTCTAACCATTTTTTAATCATCAGTCTTTTTGACGGTTTCTTGCTGACATCTTCTCAAAATCGGGCCAAAAAAAGAGTAAAAAAAGAAGCTTGCCACTATTGAATTTGATCAACAGTGACAAGCTTATTATAGTATGGTCCCTACTGGGCTCGAACCAGCGACCCCTACCTTGTCGAGGTAGTGCTCTCCCAACTGAGCTAAGGAACCTTAATGGGCTGTACCTTTATGATTATACAAGAATAAAAACCTTTTGTAAACCTTTTTTAAAACAGATAGACTCTCTCTTTTCTTTTTTCCCTAATTCGTTCATAATGGAAGGGAGAGAATGAGGAAGGACCGATACGATGGATACCACACATTTAACTAAATTTTATAAAAAAAATCACACTGACAAAATCGAAGCTTTATATTTAGCCGGTGTGATTTCCAAAAAAGAAAAAGAAACCCTCTTGAATCGTACCTTGGAGCTCGATCCCGAGACAGGCAATCATTTGATTGAAAACTACATTGGTAATTATTCAATGCCTCTGGGTGTTGCGATGAATTACGTGATCGATGATGAAGAACTGGTCGTGCCCATGGCCATAGAAGAACCGTCTGTTATCGCCGCATCAAGTTTTGCGGCTAAACTAATCGGTTCAGCTGGCGGATTTAAGACTGAAGTCACCCAGAGACGGATGATCGGTCAAGTCACTTTAAAAAATATATCTGATTTTGAAGAGGCTTCTAAAAAAATAGAGACCGCAAAACAGGACATTCTCAGCCGAGCGAATGAAGCTTATCCTTCCATTGTCAAACGTGGAGGCGGGGCTAAAGACTTGGACGTTCGCTTACTAGAAGATGATACAGACACTGGTATCCCAACATTTCTATCTGTGCATATCCATGTGGACACACAGGAAGCGATGGGTGCAAACATCGTGAACACCATGATGGAAGGTATTTCACCGTATATTGAAGACTTGACGGGCGGGACTGCCTTGCTGCGTATTTTAACCAACTACGCCACAGAGTGTTTGGCTACAGCGACATGCGTTATTCCAACGGATAGACTGAAAACGGCAGAATTTTCCGGCGAAGAGGTCAGAGACCGCATCATCGAGGCCACTCAGGTAGCGACGATCGATCCTTACCGGGCAGTGACTCATAATAAAGGCATCATGAATGGCGTGGATGCCGTTGTTTTAGCTTCCGGTAATGACTGGCGAGCCATCGAAGCCGGTGTCCATGCGTACGCCAGCCGCTCGGGGCAGTACCGTTCACTGACTGTTTGGCAGAAAAACGATACGGGTGATCTCGTCGGCAAACTCACCCTCCCACTTCCAGTAGGAACGGTCGGTGGCGCTATTTCCATTCATCCGGGGGCTCAATTAACGCATTCTATTTTGAATCATCCGAAAGCGCACAAACTCGAGCGGATCATCGTCTCAGTCGGCCTCGCTCAAAACTTTGCCGCTGTCCGAGCTTTAGTCACTGAAGGCATTCAAAGAGGACATATGGGACTGCATGCCCGCTCCTTAGCCATTAGTGCCGGAGCCAAAGGTGATCACGTCCAGCAGGTAGCCGATATACTCAAGCATTCCAAACATAAGAATCTGCAGCGCGCCAAAAATATTCTGTTGAATATATTGGAAGAATTTGATAAATAAGATGACTTAAAGAGGAGGACCCTTTACACAAGGGCCCTCCTCTTTAAGTTCGTTATACTCCACTATTAAAGCCTACTGGTTCGCCGGGGATTACTCAGTTGGCACAAGTGAATTATCTAGTAACTACTGAAAATTATACCACTTGACGGGTTGGCACTATATCAGTTTATAGGACCTTGCCAGATGATCATTTGTGTTGGGCTGTCACATAAACCAGCTTTCACCTATCACTCAAATGCCATTTGTTTTTGAGCAGGGACTACAAGGGCACTGTAGTCCCTGCTCAAAGCAAACGAGTTGTTCACCGGTTACTAATGAGCGGCTTTAATGGCCACTCAGGAGCTAATCCATTATGAGCCGTCACTGATCGCCATCATAAGTCACCACCCCACCGCGACATGCAGTGAGTAGTCACCAAAAAAAACCC
>NZ_JAWOBT010000056.1:0-31464 GCF_046484155.1 Alkalibacterium sp. | reverse complement strand
CAACCAACTCATAGGGAGAATCTTCAACTTTTGTACATATCCCGCAGGCTATGCAGCCTCGGCTGCAGACATCTTTTACCTCTTTCAATTTATCTTTATTTTGACAGGCAACGAAATAACTTCCAAACCCTTTAACTCATCCATTTTTCATAGTCACTGTCATCCATGGATTCGACCATGCCGACAAGGTAACCATTGCCGACTTGAGAGAAGAAATCGTGATTGCTTGTGCCGGTTGATATCCCATTCATTATGATTGGATTAACATCATCGGCTTTATCGGGGAACAGTGGATCAAAGCCCAGATTCTGCAACGCTTTATTGGCGTTATAACGCAGAAAGACCTCAACATCTTCTGTCCATCCCATTTCATCATATAAATAGCTCGCATACTCTGTTTCATTTTCATAAAGTTCAAACAATAACTCGAATGTCCAGTTTTTCAATTCGTCTTTTTCTTTTTCACCTAACTGATTGTAGCCAATCTGAAATTTATAGCCGACATAGGTTCCGTGTACCGATTCGTCACGCAAGATCAGTTTTATGATTTCAGCGACATTGGTCAGCTTACCGTTTCCTAAATAATAAAGGGGCGCATAAAATCCGGAATAGAATAAAAAGGATTCCAGGAAGACACTGGCCACTTTCTTTTGTAAGTCCGTCCCCTCCTGATAGATGCCGTTGATTTTCTGCGCTTTTTTCTGAAGCATCGGATCGGTTTGCGTCCACTCAAAAATCGCTTATATTTCAGACTTCGTGTTCAGCGTACTGAAAATAGCGCTGTAACTTTTCGCATGCATGGACTCCATGAACTCGATATTGTTATAGACCGCTTCTTCATGCTGTGTGCGACTGCTTTTTTTGAGCACTCCTATCCCGTCTTGAGACTGCAATGTGTCCAGCAGGGTCAAACCTCCAAATACTTTCGCGATCATATCTTTCTCACCCAAAGACAGTTTTTTCCAGTCACTTAAGTCGTTAGACAAAGGGATACGGGTATCTGTCCAGAACTGTTCCACTAGTTTTTCCCAAGTCAACTTGTCGATCATATCATCGATACGATTCCAGTTAATGGCTTTATATGCTTCTGTCATAGTTGATTCTCCTTCATTCCAACGAAGACACGTCAAACTGTCTTCTTTGATTCTTACAGGTTTAGATCGTGCAGCTCTCACAGGCATTGGCGCCGATCTCTTCCTGGTCATCCGTGAATGTCCGCACGTAGTAAATCGACTTAACGCCTTTTTTATGGGCATAATGTCTTAGGATGGTCAAGTCGCGGGTCGTCTGCTTACTCGTCCGCCCCTCTTTCCATTCATACAGACCTTCAGGGATCGCCGAACGCATAAAGAGCGTCAAACTCATTCCCTGGTCGACATGCTTTTGAGCTGCCGCATACACATCGATGACTCGCCGCATATCCATATCATAGGCACTCGTATAGAAAGGCATCGTCTCATTAGATAAATAAGGCGCCGGGTAATACGTCTTCCCGGTCATTTTTTCCTGACGCTCCTCCACCAGGCGCGTGATAGGATGGATACTGGCTGATGTTTCGTTCACGTAACTGATCGATCCTGTCGGTGCCACGGCTAAACGGTTCTGATGATACAGGCCGTGCTGCTGCACCTCTGTTTTAAGTGCCTCCCACTCTTCTTTTGAAGGGACCGAAATGCCGCGATTGCTGAAAAGCCGTTCAACCTTAGCGTGTGTGAATGCCAACGGTTCTTCTATATATTTGTCAAAGTACGTCCCGCTGGCATACGCTGATTTTTCAAAGTTATGGAACACGGTCTGACGTTCTTTCGCCATTTCATTGCTTGCTTTCAATGTGTAGTAATTGAGCAGCATGAAGTAAACATCGGTAAATTCAATCGATTCCAACGAGCCGTAATGCATCTGGTTCAGGGCAAAGAAGGTATGCAGGCCCATGGCTCCAAGACCGATCGTATGATACTTGTCGTTCCCGTTTTTCACTGTAGGTACCGCATCGATACTGGAATAATCGGTCACATACGTCAACGCTCTGACCATGGTATTCACCGACTGTTCAAAATCTGGCGTGTTCATCAAGTTGACCACATTGGTAGAGCCTAAATTACAGCTGATATCGGTACCTAAGACGTCGTATTCCTGATTGTCCTTGATCACCGACGGGTTCTGAATCTGTAAGATCTCACTGCACAGATTGCTCATCGTTATCGTCCCGTGCACAGGGTTTTCTCTGTTGGCCGTATCAATATTGATTACATACGGATAACCCGATTCCTGCTGAAGTTTGGATATTTCATTCTCCAGTTCGCGTGCATCGATTTTTGTTTTCTTGATCGCCGGATTGGCGACCAGGCTATCGTACTCTGCTGAGATGTCGACATACGAAAAAGGTTCACCGTAAAGACGTTCCACGTCATATGGACTGAACAGATACATTTCCTGATCAGCTGCAGCGAGTTCGTAGAATTTGTCCGGCACCACAAGCCCCAGTGATAATGTCTTCACCCGTACTTTTTCATCTGCATTCTCTTTCTTGGTGGATAAGAAGCTTAGAATATCGGGATGGAAGACATTCAGGTAGACGGCTCCGGCCCCATTGCGCTGACCCAGCTGGTTGGAATAGCTGAAGCTGTCTTCGAGTAATTTCATCACCGGCAGTACGCCGCTTGAGGCATTCTCGATTTTTTTGATCGGATCGCCTGCTGCTCTTAAATTTGTCAGGTTGACCCCGACCCCGCCGCCGATTCTTGATAACTGCAGGGCCGAATTGATCGTGCGGCCGATACTGTTCATGTCATCGGTCGTTTGAATCAAGAAACATGAGACAAATTCACCGCGACGTTTACGTCCGGCATTAAGAAAAGTTGGCGTGGCTGGCTGATAGCGCTGATTAATGATTTCCTCGGCTATGTGGCGGGCTAATTTTTCGTCACCGTCTGCCAGATATAAGGCGTTAAAAGCGATCCGATCCTCGAAGCGTTCCAGATACTGCGTGCCGTCATTTGTTCTCAAAGCATATTGGGTGTAAAACTTATACGCACCCATAAATGAACGGAAACGGAATTCCTCTGCATAAAGTTCTTCGAATAAACGAACGATAAAGGCTTCAGGATACTTGTTTAAGAACTCTTCTTCAATAAATTCATTGTCGGTTAAGTACGTGAGTTTTTCTTTGATGCTGTCAAACTGGACAGTGTTCGGATTCACATGCTCTTTAAAGAAAGCTTTGGCTGCTTCTTTATCCTTATGCAGGGGGATCTGGTTATCCACTGGCCGGTTCATTTCATTATTCAGTTTAAAATAAGTTACTTCTTTTGGTGTTTCTTTTACTGTGCTAGTCGAAACCAAGAGTATTCACCGCTTTCTTTAATTTTGCAACGTCTTCATCATTGCCCTGAAATTCGAATTGATGGAGCAAGGGAACGTCGTAGTCACGCGCAATGTCTTTGGCTGTAAAAACAAACAAAGGACCAAAGTTGAGGTTTCCTCCACCTGCGACGCCTGTCAACCACTGGCTGTTATTACCGGTCTCCAGAAAATCGTCCCACACCTCAGTGACTTCTTTGTCATAGGTGGGTGTGATGATGATGAACGGGGCTGTCATCTTAATAAATGGATCTGCCGGGTTCAACTCCAGCACATCCATTTGTAATTTTTGTGCGAATTTTCGCGTTTGTCCAGTTAAGGTCAAGTAAACAACGTTCATCTTAATTGCTCAATCTGTTTAACATGTCCGGTCTAAAACCATTAAATGCTTCGATGCCTTCAGCAATAACTACCGGCAAGGAACTGAAACCCAGTTGCCTCACCTCATCAATAGCTTTTTCATTTTGTTCGATATCTTTTACTTCAAAAGGTATTCCCTTATTTTCCAGATATTTTTTTGTGAATTGACACTGCATGCAATTTGGTTTTGAATAGACGATAACTGTTGCTTTTCCCATTACGATTACCTCCCATAAATATGTTTCTTCGGCACACTTTCCGGTTCTGTTTTCATATAGTTATTCAACATTGAATCCCGTTCGACTTATATCTTTTGTTATCACTATTGTACAACAGAGAAATTCAAAATCAAGGGGAACACACTACATATATTGTTTTCGTTTAAAAAAAACACTACATGTTGTGTTTTGAACAAACAGAAAAACCTCCCATGAAATGCGCATCAACTGCATTTCGGGAGGTTTCTAATTTAATTTTTCGATTTTTTAAATCAATTATCTTCTTTCACCATAAATAACTTCTAAACAAAAAGCACACGGTTCATCGCCGTCTCTTCTTGAACCATAAAATAAATTGCAGACATGAAAACCGTCCTCATATATTTTTTCAAGATTCAACCGAGATTTCGTCATACCAGAGTCTGTCATTTGTTTTTCGATCGACTGCTGTTTAACTACTTCCGCTAAGCGATCTCTGAGATGTTGATTTTCCATTCGCAGCACATTGTTCTCTTCAGTCAAGTGAGATAATTCTTCTTTGATGTTTTTAATTATACTCAATGTGGCTTCTGCTTGGGATTCTAACTCAGAAAACGTGTCGTGTAATTCTTTTTTATCCATTTTTCACCACTTCTTTACTCTTCTTAGCCTAATTATCAATGATGCGTTGACCTGGAAAATGTCACCTTACATCTTTTACTAGCATACCATGATTAGCCTGAAATTGCCAAATGAACGCTAATTATTAATAAATACTTATAATGACTCTTTCATCACAGCTAGCATTTTAAGGGCGCTCATTTCAAATACACCTTGCGCCGCTACGTTGCTCTGTAAATATTTTTTTCCAGTTAATATGATGTCCATTAGATCAGCGAGTGTCCCCGCATTTAATCGTTCGGCTTCTTCTTGAATCTTATCGCGGTATTTAAAATAGCCGACCGTGTAGTCACTTGATATTTGAGAATTCAAGATGTCTTGTAAAATAACTAAAAACAAATCGAGCACTAACTGATATTCTGCTTTTTCTTTGACTAACGGCATGATCTCAGTATGCACAAAAATATAGGCCTGATCGTCTTTTTTAGAAATGGTTACATACCATTTCCAGACGGCTTCTATCAACGTAGTCAGGTTCTCATTTTCAGACAAGGCCATCGCCTGCTCTGTATCACTGGTCAATTGACTCAGCACTGCCGCCCGTTCTTTCGATAGACCCGCTTCTTCCAACGCCATCAGACGTCTCTCTCTTGATAACTGTGGAAATTGAATCAATTGTACGCGTGATAACATGGTAGGCAGTAACCGATGTTTTGCTGACGTCATTAAAATGACCATGATATCTCCATCCGGTTCTTCTAAAAACTTCAACAAACTATTAGCTGCTTGTGTCGTCATTTTTTCAACTTCCTCAACCATGACTAGCTTCTTTCTGCCTTCGACCCCACTTTTGGTGAACTCTTGTTTCAGTTCTCTGACTTGACCGATCTTGATGGACAAGCCATCTGGTTTTAATTCAATGACATCCGGATGTTGATGAGATGCAATTCTTAGACAAGTATGACACTCACCACAGGGACCCTGAGAAAAATTCTGACAGAATAAACTTTGGGCTATCCATAACGCTGTTTCTTTTTTCCCTGTACCTACTTTGCCATCAAATAAATACGCATGCTGTAGCTTGTTCTTTTCAATCAACTGAATAAACAGCCGCTGGATACTCGGCTGTTTCACTTTATTGGTAGACATTGCTCGTCTCCCTCGCATTTAAAATTGTAAAAATTGATCGATGGGTAAGACAAAAATGGTGGCTCCTCCGACTTCGACCTTTATTGGATAGGTTAAATCAGATTCCAACGTGAAGTCATAAGAAGGCGGACTCATCATCGTTTGGGTTCGGGTCGAACAGTTTTCTTTGATCAGTTCGAGTACATCATCCACTTTTTTATCTTCCACTCCCATCATAAAGGTTGTATTTCCAGCTCTTAAAAACCCACCTGTGGAAGATAATTTCGTGGCACGAACGCCCTTTTCTACAAATTGATCAGCCAAACGTTTACTGTCCTGATTTTGTACAATCGATACGATTAATTTCATCTCGTTTCATCCTCTCTATAAAACAGTCCTTGTTACAATCTTTCTTTGACTATTTTCCACACTTCATCAAATACGGTTTCTTCTGATTGACTCGCATCAACAGTTACAAAACGGTTCGGTTCTGCTTTGATCAGAGCTAAATAGCCTCTTCTTACTTCTTCGTGAAAAGCAACGGCTTCTAATTCTAAGCGGTCTTGCGTACGGTTCGAATTTTTATCTTTAATCCGATTGAGTCCCACTTGTGCGTCTACATCTAGATAGATCGTTAAATCGGGTCTCAATCCTTCTATCGCAAACTCATTAATTGCTTTGACTTCTTCGATACCGATCCCTCTCGCCTGACCCTGGTATGCGATGGAACTGTCAACAAAGCGATCACAGAGTACGATATCGCCTCTTTCAAGAGCAGGATTGATTTTCTCAACCACATGTTGTCTTCGGCCGGCTGCTAAAAGTAATGCTTCTGTTCTATCATCCATGTTTGTATGTATCGGATCGAGTAAGATATCTCTGATTCTCTCAGCTATTTCGCTGCCACCCGGTTCTCTTGTTACAACTAAAGGTTTGGTGGTTGTCTCTTGTATCGCTTTAACTAGTCTCTTTACGACACTCGATTTCCCTGCGCCATCTGGTCCTTCAATTGTGATAAATAATCCGCTCACGAATCTTCCTCCATCTAAAAATCTTTGTTCTAACATCATTATACGTTAGATAGTCAGTTGTTGTCTATTCTTAAAGAGTTATCTTGCTAAAACGTAGCGCTTCTAATAGCTGAATAGACAGTTCAATACGGCACTATCCCTTCATTTACACTAAAAGCACGTGAAAAATTTACTACACTAGTTATTTTACACTTTAAAACGAGATATTCAAAGTCTAATCAGCAAAATAAGGATAACCCTCTCATCACTTTGTATGCTCTACAATTTTTTTGAGATTTACTCCCATTAAAAGAACAAAGAAGCGACTGATCAATACAGTCGCTTCTTTGTTTTCTATTACTATAGAATTATTCTGACAGGAATCTTTATTCTCCTACTTTTATGACGATTTTCCCTACTGCATGATGGGTCTCACTCAATGCATGAGCTTCATAAATGCCTTTTTCACTCAGTGGATAAGTGGCCCCGATAATCGATTTCACTTTTCCTTGTTCCATCAATTCAGCCAATTCTGTCAATTGTTTTCCATTTGGTTCCAACCAAATATTATTAAATGCGACATCTGCATTCTCAATCAACTCTTTGTCCGCGTCCCCAACGATGGAAACGACTCGCCCAGTATGAGGTTTGACAACTTTAAAACTGTTTTTCAAAGTTTCTCCACCCATAGTATCAAAAACAACATCTACATCATTTAAGATTTCGGTAAAGTCTTCATTTCTGTAGTCGATAAATTGATCGACCCCTAAACTCAGTAACAAGTCGCGATTATCTTCACTTGCTGTAGAAATAACGAAAGCACCTTGACTTTTTGCTAATTGTATAGCGTATGTTCCTACACCACCAGCACCAGCATGGATCAGGATTTTTTCTCCAGCAGCCAATTTTCCATAATCAAACAAAGCTTGCCAAGCGGTCAGTCCAGCCAAAGGAACAGCTGCTGCTTCTTCAAATGTAACATTTTCAGGAATATAAGCTAATAAATTATCATCCACTGCAGTATATTCAGCGTATGTCCCAAAACGGGTTGTGTCTGGACGTGCAAATACGCGATCCCCAATTTTCCAATCGGTTACTTCACTGCCTACTTCAACAATCTCTCCAGCAACATCCCATCCTAAAATAATAGGAAATTCCCATGGCATCATTTTTTGCAGATATCCTTCACGGAGTTTCCAGTCAATAGGATTAATTGAAGTTGCTTTTTCTTTTACAATAACTTGATGTTCTTTAGCTATTGGCATTGGCACTTCTGTTTCTTTTAATTTTTCTTTTCCACCATATTCTTCGATAATAACAGCTTTCATTTATAATTTCCTCCAAACAAATACTTGTTGTTTCATGATGATTTCACTTACTAATGAGAAGTATAACTGAAACATTAACAGATTGATACTAATCTGTTAGAACGCTGTGAAATCGAGTAGGAGATAAATAATCAACTTATTTATTGTCCACATTACAAATGATGCTAGATTCCCCGGGAGTATTTGCGTCCGTCTTCCTTCAGATTCTCTCTCACGAAGGACACCCTTGTCATTCACTGACAGTTCCTACTGCCAAGTCATCGCCCATTGTGGGCACAATAAAAATCAGATCGATAGTTGATTCACTACCGACCTGATATCTATTTTATTTATTAATTAGAAAATTTCTTTTTGTAAATCGCCATAAATGTGCCGGCAATCATGGAAACTGTTCCTAATAATAAATACATATAAGTGTTTGTTGCAGTCGCAGGTAACACTTCGACTTCCTGCTCTTTATCTCCAGAATCACTTGGTTTGCCTGGTTCGCCCGGTTCGCCTGAATCTCCTGGTTTGCCCGGTTCGGCCGGTTCGGCCGGTTTGCCCGGTTCGCCCGGTTTGCCCGGTTCGCCTGGTTTGCCCGGTTCGCCTGGTTCGCCCGGTTCGCCTGGTTCGCCTGGTTTGCCCGGTTCGGCCGGTTTGCCCGGTTCGCCTGGCTTGCCTGGTTCGCCCGGTTCGCCTGGTTCGCCCGGTTCGCCCGGTTTACCTGGTTTGCCTGGTTCGCCTGGTTTGCCCGGTTCGCCCGGTTCACCTGGTTCTCCTGGTTCTACCGGTTCCTCAGGTAACTCTTCACCTTCTAAGTCGGTGATTCTGCCTTCGATCACTGGGTTTACAATACCATTGAGGTATTGTTCTTCAACCATGTAATCGCGTAATTGTTGCCAGTCTTCTTCACCGATATCTCTGACACGACCTTCTTCAAATGCAGCAGCGAAGGTTTCAAAGCCGTCTCCGCCTCTACCTGTGAAGCCGTTCGTTGTCACAAGATAGGTTTCATCCATATTGATTTCTGTTAATTCCCCATCGTTATCGATGGACATCTTAACAATACGGTCACCTGACTCTCTTGTACTGTCATAGTAGAATTTCATACCTGATACGTGTAAGAATCCCCCATTTTCTGCAGGCGCCTGACGGACACTGTGTTCCATAATGTCTTTGATTTCCTGTCCGGAAAGTTCTGCGACAACTGGATTGTTACCAAAAGGTAATACGGTCAAGACTTCACCTATAGTAATCGGTCCTTCATCGATACCGGCACGAATACCACCACCGTTCTGGAAGGCGATCACTATTTCAGGGAATTTTTCCTGAGCTTTCGCGAGCATCGCATCTGTGATCAAGTTGCCTAATCGTGTTTCATCGGCACGGACACTAACTTCACTGCCATCGCCAAGTCTTGGATTTTCCAGCGCTTCGACAGCTACGGCTCCAGTTTCTTCATTACTGATTGCATCAACATGCTCTTTGTATTTGGCCATCACGTCGAGTGCTTCAGCATTGGCTGGATATTCACCAACATCTAGCAACTTTCCAGATTGTCCGACGATTTCTCCTTCAGCGTTGAATTCAACGACTAAAGTACCGAGATTCCCGCCATATTGTCCGCCCTGGACAATAACAGTTGGTGCTTTGCTGCTACCATTTTCGTCTTCTGAAACAACAAATGGTTCCTCGATTTCTGAATGTGAGTGGCCACCAACGATAATATCGATACCATCCACTTCCATGGCTACACGTAAGTCATTGCCCATTTCTGGAGCTGTATCAAAGCCTAAGTGGTTGACAGCCATGATTTTATTGATACCCGCATCTTCAAAAGCTTGAACTGCTTCCTCCGCAGCTATGATGAAATCTGTGAAGTCAACGTCTTTTGGACTAGCGATGTTTTTTGTGTCTTCTGTGAGTAAACCGAAGACCCCAATCTGTTCTCCATTGACTTCATGAATGATACTGTCATAAATCAATCCATCTTGAGGATTTTCCACTAGTGACTCATTTGTTTCGTATGATTTCATGAATGGATCTTGTGAGAAGTCGATATTCGTGCCCAAGAACGGGAATGCTGCGTTATTCACAAATTCAGCTAATGATTGGTGTCCGCCTTCTGCTTCACCCAAGTCGAATTCGTGGTTACCGAAGGTCATCAGATCAATATTCATCAAGTTCAACAAAGCCAGATCGGCTTGGCCTTTAAATTCATTGAAGTATAATGTCCCTGAGAAAACATCTCCGGCATGGACCAGCATTGAGTCTGGTTTCTCACCACGGAACTCTTCAATGGCTGAGATCATATGCGGATAAGTTTCGACTCGACCATGCGTGTCATTCATGTGCATGACTGAGAATTCAAATGTTTCTTGAAGTAACTCTTCACCTTCTAAGTCGGTGATTCTGCCTTCAATATCTGGATTCACGATTCCACCAAGGTATTGTTCTTCAACCATGTAATCGCGTAATTGCTGCCAGTCTTCTTCACCGATATCCCTGACACGACCTTCTTCAAATGCAGCAGCGAAGGTCTCAAAACCATCTCCACCTTTACCTGTGAAGCCGTTCGTTGTCACAAGATACATTTCATCCATGTTGATTTCTGACAATTCCCCATCGCTATCGATGGACATCTTAACAATACGGTCACCTGACTCTCTTGTACTGTCATAATAGAATTTCATGCCCGATATGTGTAAGAACCCTCCATTTTCTGCAGGTGCCTGTCGGACACTATGTTCCATAATGTCTTTGATTTCCTGTCCGGAAAGCTCTGCGACAACCGGATTGTTACCAAATGGCAATACAGTCAGGATTTCGCCTGTAGTAATTGGTCCTTCATCGATACCGGCACGAATGCCGCCACCATTTTGGAAGGCAATCACTGCTTCAGGGAATTTTTCCTGAGCTTTCGCAAGCATCGCATCTGTGATCAAATTGCCTAATCGTGTTTCATCGGCACGGACACTAACCTCGCTACCGCCGCCGTGTCTTGGATTTTCCAGTGCTTCAACAGCTACGGCCCCAGTTTCTTCTTCACTGATTGCATCGACATGCTCCTTGTACTGAGCCATCACTGCTAATGCATCTTCATCAGCTGGGTATTCGCCTGTGTCAAGTAATTCACCGGACTGTCCGATGATTATACCGTCAGTGTTAAATTCAACACTTAAAGTACCGAGATTCCTACCATATTGTCCGCCCTGAACAATAACGGTCGGAGCTTTTTCGTTCCCCTCATCGTCTTCAGTTACAACAAATGGTTCATCGATTTCTGAATGTGAGTGGCCGCCGACGATAATATCGATGCCCTCCACTTCCATTGCTACGCGTAAGTCATTACCTACTTCTGGAGCTGTATCGAAACCTAAATGATTGACTGCCATGATTTTATTGATGCCGGCATCTTCAAAGGCTTGAACAGCTTCCTCAGCAGCTATGATGAAATCTGTAAAGTCTACATCTTTTGGACTTGCAATATTTTCAGTGTCTTCAGTAGTTACACCAAAGATACCTATTTTCTCACCATTTATTTCTTTGACGATGCTCTCATAGATTAATCCGTCTTGGGGATTTTCCACTAATGACTCATTTGTTTCATAAGCATTCATAAACGGATCTTGTGAGAAGTCAATATTCGTACCCAGGAATGGGAACGCAGCATTATTCACAAATTCGGCTAATGATTCATTTCCATTTTCAGAGTCACCCAAGTCGAATTCATGGTTACCGAATGTCATAAGATCAATATCCATTAGGTTCAACAAGGCCAGATCGGCTTGTCCTTTGAATTCATTGAAATATAATGTTCCTGAGAAAACGTCTCCTGCATGTACCAGCATAGAATCCGGATTTTCACCACGGAACTCATCGATTGCTGAAATCATGTTTGGGTAATTTTCAACTCGACCATGCGTGTCATTCATATGCATGACAGAAAAATCAAAAGTTTCACGCAAGTCAATTTGTGCTAATACTGGTTCATGGTCACTTGCTCGGCTATGCATATCAGTAAAGTCGGCATTGACATGAATCATATCTATGTCGGCTGTATCTGCAAGATTGTTTGATACGAGAATATGGTCCAGTACTTGTGAATTCCCCTGGTAGATATAGCTGTATCGATCACTTGCAGGCACTTTATTTGTGAGATTTGTTAATGCATCACCTGCCAGTACTTCCAGTGGTTCAGAGAACTCGAAATCGTTCATGTCACCAAGAACAACGACGTTTTCATCTGGATTATCTGCCAGTATTTCATCAACAAATGAGTTGACAGACTGCGCTAACTTGTTACGTTCGATTCTGCTGTCAAACTGAGGCGGCTGGACCTGACCATAATAAGGGTCGTCTCCTCGTTTAGAATTCAAGTGGTTAGCAATAACGACAACACTCTCACCATTAAATTCAAATTCTGCAGCTAAAGGTTTTCTTGTCCCTTCAAAGTCTGATGGAGAGACTCGACCTGGGTTCAATGTCAATTCACCATCTACATATCCGACAGCTTCATTTGCGTCACCTTTATCTTTTTCAATCATTGAAACGCGGTCTGGGTTGTATAGGAAGCCTACACGAATGTTCCCGCCGGGAGCTCCTCCGTCTGCATTATACTCAGGATCAATGTTTGCATACGCATAAGTTGGACCGCCTGCAGTTACAATCTCATCGATTAAGCGCTGGTAACTTGCATCAGCCACTGAAGAGTCTGTCTCGTCTTCACCATCGTCATCTTGTACTTCTACAATTCCGATGATATCAGGAGTGTTCATGTCATTTACGAATGTGCTCGCAATTCTCTGTGCTTTTACATCTGACGTTTCAGCCGTGTTTGCTGAGAAGTTTTCAACGTTATACGTTGCCACAGTCAATTTTTCTTCATCCTTAACCATAGATGTTGCTGAAGAAGCAGCTGTAACTTCAACATGAGCAGCTTCCATGTCTGCTAAGTCTGAATAAATTTTGTAATTGCCAAATCCGTAATTGACGACACCCTCGATGGCTTCAGTAAACTTATCGCCCGTCTTAACGGCAAAGTCTCTTGCATCGTTATTTGGCTGAAGCTTGAACGGAATCAATCTTGAATCTGGTCCGTCTTCTGTCAGTCTGAGACCGCCGTTTACTGTTGTATTTGAAGGTGTGTAGTCTTCTGTAGCAACAAACAAATCGCCGTACGACTGAGGTGCAACAGCTCTTGAAGCCTGAACTTCAACACGCATGCCTTCAATACTTTCCCAATAATCTAATGAATATAGATCAGGATTGAACACTTCTAAAGTAGTTCCGCCTTTGATTTCTCCAGGAATATTACTTGAAGTGATCTCTATTGGAGCAGGCAGCTCAACATTGTTTTCTGTAATCGTGACGATTCCGCCTCTATCATCACGAGCATTGATCTGAGTGATCGGTAAGTCAGTGGCTGCTTTATCAGAATAGCCATCTATTTGGTACTCAGATACCTCACCAGTGACTTCAACAAGATCGCCTACACTAGCCCCGCTGTCATTTCGACCTGTATAAACTACTATCCCTTCAGAAGTATGAGGATTATCGTCTTTCAAGTCGTCCGGAGTCTGCATATGGAAATAATTCGCACCGTAAATATCATAGACATATGTGACGACACCTTTTACGTTATAAACGGTCTCTCCAGCCATTGGAGAATGATGTGCTGCTCCTTGAATTTCATGTATTTTATTTCCTTCTGTGATGTCTACAACATTGTAATCAAATTCTGCAATCTCGCTGACGCGATCTTCCACTACAGCGATCGTTTTAAGAGTTAAAGCTTCTTCAATGCCAATTGGAGTTGTGTAGACTGCACTTGATACCGTCGGCTCTGTGCCATCCAGGGTATAGTAAATAGTTGCATCCGTTGTAGTCGTATTCAGAACAACTTCTGTTCCAAGAAGAATATTTCCGCCCTCCGGACTGGCAAACACTGGCTGAACAATACTGGAATCTTCTATAATATCAAAAATATCACGAGGTAAGATTTGATATGTATCATCAAATTGTGACACGATCCCTGTGATCGATTCATATGTTGTTCCTACATTTAGACCAAGTATTTTATTTTCGTCTCGAACTTCAAATCCAACACCAGACCCGTCAATCCCAGTATAGTTGGATCCGCTGACATCAGTTATTTCAACACTTGTTAAAACAACTAGTTTTGATTGATGGTTTGGAAGTTCAGCACCAGTTAAAGGTAAGGGCTCTGGCACTTCAGTACCTTCTGTTTTTTCAACTAACGTAGCACCATTGATTTGAAGAAAATTACGGTACATACCAAGGTCTCCACTTACAGTAACTTCATCACCTAAACTTACATCTAATGAAGTTGGTCTGACAGCTATCGCTGCCGTTCCATCCTGAATTTGGATAGAATTATTTAATTTAGCAGTGACTATCCCTTTTGTTTTCACTTCTCCAGTCGCTTGTGCTCTTGCATCTTCAATAGAAAGAAGCTCTAACTCTGCTGGTTCTTCTGGAATTTCTCCCTCAACTGGAGTTCCTGTTGAAAGCGAGATATCCGTGACAGCTTTTATTCCATTTGAACCAAAGTAATCCTCCAGGGCCCCTGCAACAACTACTTCTGTTCCTAGAATATCCGGATTTGTCTGTAGTCCAAATTCACCCCTTAAATGGTTGTTGGGTATTTGTACAAAAAGCATGTTTGCTATAGTTGTTTCATCCGGACTGTCTGCTATGGCAAAGTTTGTATCCGCAGAAAAATTATCGATACTTACATTAGTTGAGCTTACTACATATCCGACCACATAACCTTTAACAATTGCTTCGTTCTGATCACTACCGCGATTCAATGCGTCAGATACAGAAATAGACGACTCAGCTTCAACCGTAGTTTCAGCTAAAGAGGCTGCTGCGGGTTCGGTTGCAGTGTCTGTTCCACTGACTTCCGTTATCTCAGGGTCAGTTTCCGTATTAGCAAAAACTGATATTGGAGCAGCTGTTTGAGCAAATGAACTTAACAGGAGCATTGTTGCTAAAGAGAAACTATATTTCTTTCGCCAATTATTGTGCATTCAATTCTCTCCCTTTACATAATAGTTTTCTCTATCATTTAATATGTACAGTTTCCGTCAAACAACATCCCTCCTTATTAGTATTAACATAATAAATATAGAGTTAATCAATATGACTTACTTTGCACTCTTATAAAAAACTCAAATGTAATGTTCTTCATTTAAAGTTTTCTATACAAATGATAGCGATCACAACTTGTAACGGAGGATGCCCCCTTCCTTATATAATTCCCAGTTATTATCGCTATTAGTTCATAGTTTAAGGTACTACATTCGAAATGTCAACGCTTTCATTATTAAAAGTATATTAGAACTTTATAATAGTATACTTTTATTTATTATATGACTGTGTTAACATGCTGTGCCACTGAAAACCGCCATACACTGGCGATGGTCTCTACCACCAGAAGCTTATAATAAAAAAAGCACAATAAAAAAACGACTAAAGATCAGTCGTTTTCCTGAAATTTACATTTTCAATCCAATATATCTCCGTTTAATCGTCTGATACGTGCTTCTTTAAACAAATAATAATATTTTGCTTTTTGAAGCTTATACTGAGCGCGCCATTCCGGTTGTTCATCGACGACCACCGGTTCAACTTTTTCATAAGAATCAAATTGTCTTTTCTGTTCCCTAATTAATTTCATTAACTTTTCATCGTACGCACGCTTTAATTTACTTGTTCTTTTAAATAATGGCATCCTGCACCTACATCTCTCTTCGACCTTCAACTGCTTTGAACAAAGTCACTTCATCTGCATATTCGATATCACTGCCGACAGATAAGCCGTGAGCAAGCCGCGTTACTTTGATCCCGGCCGGTTTGATCAAGCGTGATAAGTACATGGCCGTTGCTTCACCTTCTGCGGTAGCATTGGTCGCGATGATCACTTCTTTCACTTCATCTTTTTGAAGACGCTTGATCAAGACAGGAATATTGATATCCTCGGGTCCAGTTCCTTCAATTGGCGACAATACACCGTGTAAGACATGGTACAGGCCTTTAAATTCATGCATTTTTTCCATCGAAATGACATCTTTAGGCTGTTCGACAACCAGAATGGTTGACTGATCCCGGTTTTTGTCCTCGCAGATATCACACGGATCATTCTGGGTCATGTTTCCACAAATTGAGCAGTACTGTAAGTCTCTCTTCACGCTGATAAGTGCTTTTGCAAAACGAGTGACATCCTCTTCCTGCATATTGACCGTGTAAAATGCCAGGCGAGCAGCGGTTTTTTCACCGATTCCTGGCAGTTTCATATAACTTTCCATTAATTGTGCGATCGGTTCTGGATAATGCATGGCCGTTTCCTTTCTAACGTAAAGCCTCAAACTGAATCGAGGTCTCCACTCTTTTACTCAGGTATTACATTCCGGGTAGTCCCATACCCTTAGAATATTTACCCATCACTTCTGCTGTTTCTGAATCTATTTTTTCTAAAGCGTCATTTACAGCCAGTAACACTAAATCCTCGATGATTTCAACATCTTCAGGATCAACGATTTCTTCTTTGATCGAGACATTTTTACATTTTTTGTCTCCCGTAAAGGTAACCGTTACGAGGTCGCTATTCGCTGTCCCTGTGAATTCTTTTACATTTAATGTCGCTTGAGCGCTTTCCATGTCTTTCTGCATTTTCTGCATTTTTTTCATCATACCTTGCATATCTCCCATTCCGCGCATGTTTAATCTTCCTTCCAAATTTTAGTCGTGAATTTCCACGTTTTCTTCCCCAAACAGATTGACTGCCTCGCTTACAACAGCATCCATTTCTTCTGCCTCTTTCGTTACTTCCTCTTCTTCCGGCTCGCTGGTTTCATCATTATCAGGACCACTCTTCATCTGGTCAATATACGCTTGTCGGACCTCCAGCCATTTACCAGACGGGACGGTTGCTAATTCAGCCCGGCGTCCGATCACTTTTTCCAGATAATCCCCGACCGCATCGATCAGGAACGTATCACTTGCCGCTCTTTCACATAGAATATCATAATCAAACGTGACAACCAACCCTTGTGGACTCGCTGCCACAGGTTTTGAGGTATTCATTATGGCTTTTTGGCTCGTTGACAAGGCATTGATCAAGTCCGCCCAGACGTCTTTTAATTTAGCGAGATCATTTCGGGTGGCGTGTTCAAGTATCTCAAAGACTTGATGGGTGTTTACTTTAAAGGCTGTTTGTCCCGCCTTTTTCCGTGTGGTCGAGCGTTTGGGTGCTGCATTTCCCTCGGTATTAGACGGGGCCTGCTGCATTTGCTCAATAGCTTTTTGCATCTGACCCAGTTTGTTTTTAAGCGACCGGATCTCTTGACTGTCACTCGTATCTTTTTGAACCGTCGCTGCTGGTGAAACAGGGGCTGTCGAAACCTGTGTTAGGCGAACAGTCGCCACTTCTAAATACACTTCCGAATGGGTCGATGTCCGCATCTCTAATTGCGTTTGATTCATGATGCGAATCACGTTATATATTTTTTCCGGATCAGCCGCTTCGATGAGTTTATTGAAGCCTTCATCGACCTTGCTCATCTTAAGCAACGTATCTTCTTTTGTTTTTTGATAAATGAGTATGTCTCGAGAAAACAAGATCACATCTTCGACCAGGCGGTTTGCGTCTTTGCCTTCCTGCATCATCTGATGAAGTAAAGCCAGACCGGTTCCTGTGTCGTGATTCAATGCGGCTGTTAAGTAGTCGATCATCAATTCCTGCGTGATACTTCCAGTAATTCGTAATGTATCATCCAGATTAACTACGCCGTCTGAAAATGAAATGACCTGATCTAAAATACTTAGTGCATCACGCATCCCGCCTTCAGCTGCTTTGGCAATGCTCATTAAGGCATCCGGATCGAATTCGATGTGTTTTTCATTCAAAATATATGTCATCCGTTTGATCATATCTAGCGGTGAGATGCGTCTGAAGTCAAAACGCTGGGTTCTTGATATGATGGTTAAAGGAATTTTATGTGGTTCGGTCGTCGCCAGAATAAAAACGACATTCATTGGCGGTTCTTCTAAGGTTTTCAGCAGGGCATTGAATGCGCCCATGGACAACATATGCACTTCGTCAATAATATAAACTTTGTATTTCGCTTCGGTGGGTGCGTAATTTGCTTTTTCTCTGATGTCACGAATTTCTTCTACGCCATTGTTGCTGGCCGCATCGATTTCGATGACGTCACCAAGTTTCCCCTGGGTAATGGACTGACACAGATCACATTCGTTACATGGTTCGCCATCCACAGCATTCGGACAATTCATTGCTTTGGCAAATATTTTAGCGGCACTTGTTTTTCCTGTTCCTCTTGGGCCGGAGAATAAGTACGCATGACTCGTATTCCCATGACTCAATGCATTTCTTAACGTTCTGGTCACAGCTTCCTGTCCCGCAACATCTCCAAAACGCTGGGGTCTCCAGACGCGATATAAAGCTTGATAGCTCATGTTTCCCCTCTTTTCTTACAAAATCGGTCTCTATACTATTATAGGTGAATTCTCGTCTAATTGAAAAAGTTTTTTTAAAAGTTATCAAAAAAAAAGATGCCCTTATGATAAGGAACATCTCTATCTATGAATAGTTATAAATTATTCATGGCTATGTAATCACAGGACACACGGCGGAGCAATACTTAGTGCTGCTTCCTTCCGGACCTGACACGGTTCATATGCCCACCGTTGTCCCGCGGCCTCTCGGCACTTATTATAATAGCACACCTGGATAATTATTTCCAGAGGAAATTTAAATTGAACAGCTGACCCCTTTAATGGCGCGGATTACTCTCGAACTGCTTTTGGATGCGATAACTGGAATAATTAAAAAGACTGATATCAAAACAAATACCGTTGTCACACCTGATTCAGGTAAAAGATAGACAACACCTTGAAGAATCAGAAAGTAAAGAAGATAAAATCCGATACTTAAGGCCGGACACATAAAACGTTTCATTAAATTCACTCCTCGATTCATGATGCATTATACCAGAGGAGACATAGAATATCTAGTCGCTATCTTCCCATAAAGTTGTTCCCTCTTTGTATAATCTGGTCCTATCTGACACGTTTGAACCTGAGAAAAACACCGGTTCGTTTAGGCCGGACTGCTCCATTCACTCTGCTGCATTATTATCTATATAACCAAACTCAAAGCCAGAGATTTTTATATCTCTGGCTTTTCTATATCTCATCGAATTTTTTCTTATCATCACTAAAAAAACCTGTCACATCCCATTTCCATCTCTCAGAACGTTTCCTCATTTTACTTTGCATCAGCACAATACTGAACCATGTTCCGTACAATAAAAGCATGGCAATAAAAAATTTCAAGCCATTCAGCGCAAAATCAGAAAGGTTCATTTCTCTGGTAAATAACTTTAAAATAATCGGTGCAGCGGCGTAGGTGATAATGACACTAGATAAAATCAAGTAAATACTGTCTTTCAAAAAATCACCTAATGTGTAATGGTATTTTGTATCCATCAATCCAAAAATAATTAGTTCTATAAGAATAAATGCGACCACCACAAACGACATGACTATATAATTGAAGTTCTCTGAAAAGAGCAGAAATAAAACAGCGCTGGACGGTATAACAAAAAGTGCTTTGTATCTCTTTTTTTTATCTCGCTCAGTTAATTCATTGAATTTTAATATATCTCTCACCTCATTCTCATTATACACAGAACCCGTCTGTTTTACTAGTAAAAATACATAAACTGTAATCCTTCTCGAATCATACAATCTGACCGTTGAATAGCCCCCGTTATTCCTAGCGAGATTAACGTTTCCTTGAATAATTTATAAAGCAGTAGGCTTCGACTTGAACGTCGAAGCCTTTCTCTTTTAATGGTGCTATTTCAAACTAAGTGACAACTGGCAGGCTTTCTGGTTTGAGTGGTCACTTGAGAATGATTTAGTGACTGCTCATAAGCAATCCGAGTGACGGGTAAGCACTTGGGGCTCCCTTTAGTTACGACTCATCATTTACTTCTATCCGGGCGGTCACTAAGCAGGGGCTATAACTACTACTCGTATCTTACTTTTAAATAAGTGGTAACTAATGAGGGGCTATACTGACCGCTCCGTATCTTTTGTTTTTTGACTGGTCACTAATAGAGGGCATTGGTGTCAACTCTCGAAAGAGTTAGACCTGAGTAGTCACTAATCGATGACGTTAGTGCCCGCCCCCATGTTGGTGCTCGCTCAGTTGACACTTAAAAAAGCAAGACTGCCCACTCCGGAAAAAAAATCGCTGGGTTGGCACTTAACCGTCATTTCTATTATGCTTATTTTTTTTGAGTTGTTCTATATTTCAAATCATCCAGCCTGACCTATTTGAAATACCTTTATTATTTACCTTGAACATTACCTTTGATTTCATACGGATCAGCAGCACCGATCATCTAGCCGTTTCACTAAATAAGACCTGAAGTCAGAATTGAAATCAGACTTCAGGTCTTATTATTTATTAAGAATAAGGAGAGATCGGTTACACTAATACTGTTTCTTCAACTATCAGTTTTTTATCAATTGCTCTTTGACGCAGCCCTTCGTTGAGTTCCCATTATACGGCATTAACAGAATTAATAGTAACCGATATCATTAGCAGCATCCAATTAGCTTTTCTAAACCCTTCTATTAATGCAGCTTAAAGCATCCACAGACTATGGGATCAGCGAGCATACAAAAGCCCCCTAAGATTGAAGTCGCAAACTTAGGGGGCTTAATTATAATGATGATCCTGATCATTTAAACAGCTAATGAAGGTCAGGCTGTATTGTTTTGTTTCCTGGCTTTTCTGTTGCTCTGCATGATGCTCCATGAACGCTTGATGGTACCCAACAAGTTTGTGTCAGAGTAAATCAGGACGTTGGAACGATAGAACGCCAAGGATATGATCGACGTCACAAGGGCAAAACTGACCGTGCCAAATATGGATAGCCATATTCCCAGGGTAGAAACGGTCCCCGCCGCGATCCTAAACGGCATGACAAACGGCGTAAAGAGTGGGATATACGAGAACACAGCGACAAATGAATTGTCGGGTGCAGTTAATGCAAACATGCCTACATAGAAGCCAATCAACGCCATAAAGACGATCGGCGTGACCGCTTTATTCACATCTTCCATCTTAGTAGCTAAGGACCCGAAGAAAGCAGCCAGCACCACATACATCAGCACACCGGCAATAAAGAAGATCAGTGTATAGCCCATCAGTTCCTGCAGTATACTGGCTATATCCACTCCGCCAATAATATCCTGAATGAATTCAAAATCTCTGAAGTAGAGATAAGCAGCTCCCCCGACCAAAGCATAAATAGCTAACTGCGTTAAGAGGATCAGCATCACACCTGTCAGTTTGCCAAAGAAGTGATTCGTTGCACTGGCACTGGATAAAATGACTTCCATAATGCGCGTGCCCTTTTCGTTGGCAACTTCTTCAGCGATGATACCAGCGTATGTCATAATAAAGATCATGATGGCGATACTGACAAAGTAGGCACCGCCTTGTTGAATAAACTGATCGGCAAAATCTTCTTCAGAAAGCGTGCCTTCATCGATATTTACCAATCGATCCTCCAGCAGTGCTGGTTCTGAGAGAGCCATTACTGCTTCAGGTGCTAAGTCCAGCTGATCGGCTCTTAACATCGTTTGATAGTTCGATAAAGCCTCTTGTATTATTGGTGACTGATCAGATAATTCATTCGTGTGGACCAATTCTGCCCGGATCATTCCATCTGCGACCTCGGCTATAAGGTAGCCACCAATCGATTCGTCCAGTAACGCTTCTTCTGCTTCCTCTTCCGTCTCGATCTCCTCATTCACTTCGAGATTCCAAGCTTCGTTAGAAAAGAGTTGATCGATGCCTTCGTCTTCTGCTATAACGGCAATCGGTACATCTGGTGCCTGCTGTTCTTCCTGGGAGAAGTAATAAGTCAATCCTGCGATGAATGCCACTACAATAAGTGGCGACAGTACCATGATTAGAAAACCGAAAGATTTGATATTCTTTTTATATACTTCCTTTGTGATCACCCAATATTTATTCATTTTTTTCACCAGCCAATCGTTTAAAGATTTCTTCCAAGGTCGGCGGCTGTTGACTAAAGGTTGGAATATATCCATCTTTAGTCGCAGCATTGAAAATAGCTTTTCCGTCTTCTGTTTCAGTTAAGTACACAACATCGATGCCATCGTTTGTTTTCTCTACACTTTTGACACCGGGGAAAAGTTGCAATTCCTCAGGGGTCAAGTCTGATTCCAAAAAGAGCTTGGTCCGACCGAACTGTTGACGGATATCCCGGACTGTTCCGTTCAGGACCGGTTTGCCATCTTTCAGCATGATCAGGCTGTCACATAATTCTTCTATATTATTCATGTTGTGACTGGAGAAAATAATACATGCCCCGTTTGCCTGCGCTTCCCTGATCCCGTCTTCAAGCAGTTCCGCGTTTACCGGATCTAGTCCGCTGAATGGCTCGTCCAGAATGATCAGTTCCGGTTGATGAATCAGGGTAGAGATCAACTGTACTTTCTGCTGATTTCCTTTAGACAATGTTTTGACTTTATCTGTTTTCTTGCCTTTTACTTCAAATCGATCCAGCCACTGATCGATCAAGGGTTTGATCTCACTCTTTTTCTTGCCGCGCAACTGAGCAAAATAGAGAAGTTGGTTTTCGATAGAAACTTTTGGATACAGACCGCGTTCTTCAGGCAAGTAGCCTATTTTATCGAACGTCTTAGTCGTCAGATGACGCTCATTCCAGAACACATCTCCTTTATCCGGGGTGAGTAACTTCAATATGATCCGAAACGTCGTGGTCTTACCTGCACCGTTTTGACCGATCAGACCCATGATTTCACCCGGTTTGATGGTGAAATTCAAATCATCCACCGCCGTAAGCGACCCGAACGTTTTTCGTATGTCTTTTACTTCTAACATGTCTCTCCTTCTTTCCTTTTTTATGTATTGTTCTCTAGTTGCTACTGAAAACTTATGAACAGTTCTATTTTACGATATTCTACTTATGAATTCATCCGTCCAGAGAACCATTTTCAGGATAATCTTGATTTCCTTTTGCATCCGACGCTAAGATATATCTATTTCATTATAGATGTTTTGTAGTGAAATGAAAAGTTTGTTAATTATCTGTGATTTGCTACTTTATTGCTATTTTTTGAAATCCCATTCTCTTTCCCCTATACAAAAGAGGTCTAGACACATGGCCTAAACCTCTCATTATTATCCGTTAAAATCAAGAAAGGCATTAGCCTTCCATTATTTTTACATAAAACGTGCGTTGTCTCGGTCCGTCGAACTCTGTGAAGTAGACACTCTGCCAGGTACCGAAGATCACTTTCCCGTCATGGATGATCAACGACTCGCTGGCACCGATCAGAGAAGATTTCATATGACCATCAGAATTCCCTTCCATATGGACAAAATAATCATGCTTAGGAAACGTCTCGTCGAGTGCGCGCTTCAAATCCGTTTTGACATCCGGATCCGCATTTTCATTGATTGTGATTCCCGCTGTCGTATGTGGGCAATAAACGAGCATCATGCCTTCGCGTACGCCACTTTCTTTCAGGGCTTCATTCAGATATGAGTCCAGTTGTTTAAATTCTTGTTTATCTTGCGTCGACAGGCTGAATTTTCTTAAATAACTCACAAAATCCCCTCCTCTGCTTATACCCTAACTGAAGAAATCATTTGCTTCAAGAGAAATGATTGAGATGTATACCTTGAAGCAGCATTAAACTTTTTCTATCCATCCTTCTGGTGCTTCGACATCCCCGAACTGTATACCAACCAACTCTTTATAGAGCTGCAGTGTTATGGGACCCACTTCATCTTCAGAATAGAACACATGGAAATCGTCTCCTACTTGCAATCCTCCGATCGGCGCAATTACCGCAGCTGTGCCGCATGCTCCTGCCTCTTTGAACTGGTCAAGTGCGTCTACATAGACATCCTCTTCTTTCACAGTTAAGCCCAGACGATTTTCAGCTAGCCACATAAGTGATCGCTTTGTAATACTATTAAGTATAGAAGGCGACTTAGGTGTGATAAATTCATTGTCCTGCGTGATACCAAAGAAATTGGCTGCGCCGACTTCTTCGATTTTAGTTTGAGTAGCCGGATCTAAATAAACCGCATCACTAAACTGACGGTCTTTGGCTTCTTTACCCGGAAGCAGACTTGCGGCGTAGTTTCCGCCTACTTTCGCTGCCCCAGTTCCTCTCGGTGCCGCACGGTCATACGAGCTGACTAAAAAGTTTGACGGTTTGAGTCCACCTTTAAAATACGAACCGACTGGTATGACAAAAATCGAAAAGATATATTCATCTGCAGCTTTTATACCAATATTATCTCCTACACCGATCACAAATGGACGAATATATAAAGAACTATTGGATCCATAAGGCGGAATCCAGTCTTCATTGGCTTTGACAACTTGTTTCACTGCTTCTACAAAATCATCTTCCGGATAATTCGGCATAAGTAAACGTGAACAACTCTGGTTCATCCGTTTGGCATTTTCATAGGGTCTGAAGAGATTGATCGAGCCATCTTTTGTGCGGTAGGCTTTCATCCCTTCAAAACACTGCTGCCCATAGTGTAAAGCCGGAGAACCTTCAGAAATATGCAGCTTGTTATCCGTAGTTAAGGCCCCCTCGTCCCATTGACCTTCTTTATAATGTGAGATGAACCGGTAATCTGTCTTGATATAAGAAAAACCTAAATTTTCCCAATCTAAATTTTTTTCATCTTTTTTATTTAACATTCTACTTTTCCCCACTCTTTTCCAAAATTTTTCTTCCTTCTCTATTATACCAAAAACGAAAATAATTCGTCGTTGTCTTTCATAGCATTAAACTATTCCTACATATTATGATAAACTAAAACAAACACAATCTAAAGGATGATAAGTATGAAAATAGGTTTCATTGGTTTCGGAAATATGGCAAAGGCTATTGCCAAGGGCTTAATTGACAATAATGTCTTGGAAAGAGAAAATATTTATTTTTCCACTCGGTCAAAAGAATCACGTCTGGCTATCGAAACAGAATGGTCAATAAATGCTTTAGAGTCCAATCAGGCGGTCATCGATCACTCAGATATCATTATACTGGCGGTAAAACCTCACCAAATGGATGATGTATTAACCGGATTGGATTTCACTTCTGACGTGCTGCTTTTATCCATTGTTGCCGGTTACTCGAGTGAACAATTAAACCGTTATATCTCACCGCAGCATTACATTCGAACCATGCCTAATTTAAATGCGCAAGTGAATGCTTCTATGACCGCACTTGTTGAAAATAATCAAGTGACCGAAGCAGATATGGGAAAAGCCAAGACGATCTTTTCCGCTGTAGGCGAAATTGTTGTCATTCCAGAGGAGCAGTTAGGCATCTTTATTGCTTTAGCAGGAAGCTCTCCAGCTCTCGTCTTTCTATTCATCGACACATTGGCGCGCACGGCTGTTAAACACGGTATGCCCAAAGCTAAAGCAACTAAAATCGCAGCTCAAGCCGTTTTAGGCAGCGGGAAGACGGTCAAAGAGTCCGCTGACTCACCGTGGAACTTGATCGATCAGGTTTCTTCACCTGGAGGAATCACCGTAGAGGCTGTGCTAAGTTTACTTGAGACTGACTTTTCCTCTTCCATAATCAAGGCAGTCGACACCATGATCGAAAAAAATGAAGAAATGACCAACAGAAACACGAATTGAAATAAAAGACCACGCCTCCAGTTTACTTTGAGGTGTGGTCTTTTTAATGGTCCGGTTAGTTATTTTTCTTTTTCTCTTCTCTCAACTCTCTAAAAAAAGTCGTCAGTAGTAAACGACACTCCTCTTCCATCACTCCGCTGTGCACCTCACATTGATGATTCAGCCGCTCATCTTCTAAAACGGTCATCAATGTTCTGACTGCACCGCCTTTAGGATCGCTGGGGCCATAATAGATGCTCTTTAAGCGCGCCAGTACGATCGCTCCGCTGCACATCACACAGGGCTCTAAGGTCACGAACAAATGACAGTTTTCAAGACGCCAATTCCCCAGCTTTCTGTTTGCTTCTTGTATCGCAATCATTTCGGCATGGGTAGTTGCATTTTGTGAAGATTCTCTCTGGTTATGCCCTCTTCCAATGACCGCTCCATCTTTGACGATGACCGCTCCGATCGGTACCTCTCCGATTTCCCCAGCTTTTTTTGCTTCTTTCAAAGCCTCATTCATCCATTTTTCTATCTCTTCTTGAGTGAATTCTGACATATTTAATCGCTCCATCTTCAAACTTTCTTCTATCACCGTTTGTTTCTAAAAATACGAATCAGTGGTAAAATAAGGATAGCATAATTAAGGAGGAAATACATTGGATTTTTCCAAGTTAAAAAAACTCTATCCTGCAGCCACATTAAGTAAACACCCCTTTGTAGAAGAGGATACCCTCCGTATTCCTTATAAAAACCAATGGATCCATATTCCTAAACGGTCTTTAGATGAGAAAGAAATCACCCTGCTTAATCTTTTAAAAGAAGAGGTTCAACCGTCTACTTTCCCTTCATCTCATTCAAAATGGTTTAATTATATTGAAGGAAACAGAGAATCCCCTCCACAAACCAGCCATCCGGTTCGTTTGATTCAACTGGTACTGGATAAAATGGACGATCAATTTGATTATTCCATTTGGATAGATTCCATTACTCATTTATTTGAGCCGGTCCTGGATGTGTTTTTTATAACTCGAGAAACGTGTTTTATCGTTCAGGATAATACCGCCCAACCTCTAGATCAGCAAGAAATATACGGGATGTTAAAAACACTGGAAGATGATTTCTCCATTCGTACCAATGCGTATATCGGGCAATTCTGGCAGCCTGATCATTCGCTGAAAAATGTCTTTAAAGAGGAACAGCGTATCTTTCAGGAAGAAGCTTTTCACCTACACGACCGCATCTGTTCTCTGCCCGATGTAGCTTTAAGATATTTTACGAAAGAAGCCATGTTTCGCAGTGTGGTGATGCAGGAACTGAAAAAGCAAATCGATGAACAAGCAGAATGGAAAGAGTTGATCGTCGCTCTCTGGGAAAGCCAGGGCAATATAAGTGTCGCCGCTAAACATCTTTTCATTCACAGGAACACCCTGCAATACCGTATGGACCGCTTTTACGAAGCGACCGGCTTATCTTTAAAAAATATGAACGAATTACTTTTGTGTTACTTACTCGTTTTATGATCATATAAGCAAAAAAAAGGAGACTCCGCGGAGTCTCTTTTTAAGTATTATTATCTAAATTTTTTCATTGTTTTTTTGGTCATTTTTGTCTTATTATGCATAAAACCTTTTAAATCGTCCGTCATATCTGAAAATTTATCTTCTAATTCTTTCACCTTATCTACCGTACCTAGTAATGTATTTATTTCGTCATCTGATAACTTGTCCACGAGCTTTTTCGCTTTTTTGTTTCCGTGGAACTTGCTACCCACATAATATTTCGCTTTATAACGATTGAGCGCTGATTTTGTCTTGGCCCTTGCTGAATCCGAGGTGAAAAAGAAAGTGCATAAGCCTACCAGAAACGCTACACCTACCCCTATTAAAATGTCTTTTTGGTTGTCATCTGGCTTTTGATCATGATTCATACTATCTCCGTCCTTTCGTCTATTGATTGTATTCATCTTATCAAAAACGTAGGCATAATACCAAAGATAACTATCAGCAAACGTTTTTCCAAAAATGACAAAAGAATGAGCCTTTGACACAGCCAGCTGTCTTTATACTTCAAAAGCTCATTCTTATTACTGATAGTCACTTACATTGATAATCTATCTGACTACTTATTCATTACTATTTATTTTTTGTTAATTTTTTTTTCTTACTACTCACAGATTCTCTTATCTTGAGCGTGATTTCTCCTTTTGATGCGCCAATGGTGATCTTATCTCCTAGACTTATTTCTCCTGCTAACAGCGCTTCACTCAACCGGTCTTCAATTTTATTTTGAATGGCTCGTTTAAGCGGGCGGGCGCCGTATTCCGGATCGAACCCAGCATCAGCAATCACATCCATAGCTGCTCTGCTTATTTTCAACTCTATCCCCAGTTCATCCATGCGATTAATGATATTCTTCGTCAATAATTGAACGATTTCTCTTAATTCGTCTTTTTTAAGTGATTGGAAAACGATTGTATCGTCGACACGATTCAAGAATTCAGGACGGAAAGCATTTTTCAGTTCTTCGCGAATCCGTTTTTCCATAGCATCATGGTCGAAGCGTTTGTCAACTGCGCCAAATCCAACTGATTTCTCATCACGTAAGGCTGTCGCACCTAAATTTGACGTCATGATCAGAATGGTGTTTTTAAAATCTACTTTTCGCCCTTTGCCATCCGTGAGTAAGCCATCATCCAGTACTTGAAGTAAAATATTAAAGACATCAGGATGAGCTTTTTCTACTTCATCAAGCAAAATCACAGAGTATGGCTTCTGACGGATTTTCTCAGTTAACTGTCCGCCTTCCTCATAGCCGACATAACCAGGAGGTGCACCGACCAAACGACTGGTAGTATATTTTTCCATATATTCAGACATGTCTACGCGAATAAGCGCTTCTTCGCTCCCAAACATGGCTTCAGCTAGCGCCTTAGCTAATTCTGTTTTACCGACACCCGTCGGGCCCAGGAACATGAATGAACCGATTGGACGATTGGGATCTTTCAAGCCACTACGAGCACGTCTGATTGCTTTAGATACAGCAACGACTGCTTCTTCTTGACCTACAACACGCTCATGCAGGACTTTTTCAAGCTGCAGGAGACGCTCGCTCTCTTTTTGTTCCATTTGGTTAACCGGTATCCCAGTCCACTGTGAAACGACTTCAGCGATATCTGATGCGTTAACCTCCAAGCGGTCACCATCAGATTTCTCACCTTGTCTGATGATTTTTTCCAGTTTTTTACGCTGACGCGCTTCTTTTTCTCTAATCAAGGCGGCGCGTTCAAAATCCTGTGATTGAATAGCCTCTTCTTTTCTTTTAATTAAATCTTCCAGCATTTCAGTTGCTTTCGATAACGGTGTCGGGGTATCGCTTTGGTCCATTCTTACTTTTGAAGCAGACTCGTCCATCAAATCAATGGCCTTGTCTGGTAATTGTCTGGAAGTAATATAACGCACTGAATAGTGGACAGCAGCCCTTATGGCATCATCAGTGATGGAGACACCATGATGATCTTCATAGCGTTTTCTTAAACCAAACAAGATTTCTTCCGCTTCTATTTCAGTAGGCGGATCAACATGAACGGATGCAAATCGTCTTTCCAAAGCCGCATCTTTTTCAATGTGTTTTTGATATTCATCTAAGGTAGTCGCACCAATTGTCTGTAACTCGCCACGGGCTAAAGCAGGTTTCAATATATTGGAAGCATCGATCGCTCCTTCAGCTCCACCTGCACCAATAAGTGTATGCAACTCATCAATAAACAAGATAACATTTCCATCATGATAAATTTCATCAATTATTTTTTTCATACGCTCTTCGAATTCGCCACGGTACTTCGTGCCAGCAACGAGTGAGCCCATATCGAGTGTCATCAGTCGTTTATCTATTAGGGCAGGTGGCACTTCCCCTGCAATGATTTTTTGAGCTAATCCTTCGGCAATAGCTGTTTTACCCACACCTGGTTCCCCTACAAGCACGGGATTATTTTTCGTCCGACGGCTTAATATCTGAATGATGCGTCTAACTTCTTTGTTTCTGCCTACAATAGGATCCAATCGATCTTCACGTGCTTGCTGCGTTAAATCACGTGCTAACGAGTCTAACGTAGGTGTACCACTAGTCTCCTGGTTTGATTTAACAGGACGTCTTCCGCCCATTTTACTTCTTGAGCTTTTTTGTTGCGCACCGAGTTTTTTAAGAACCAATTGTCTCGCCTTAGCTAAATTAATATCGAGATTATTCAGTATCTTAGCTGAAAGAATGTCTTCGTCCCGCAATAACCCTAATAATAGGTGCTCTGTTCCCACAAGAGGCCTTTTCATCCGTCGCGCTTCATCCGTCGCATATTTTATGATCTGTCTCGCTCTTGGTGAATAAGGAAGGATAGCATGTTTTGGTACAGGTTCAGTTGTTCCATAACTGGCAAAATGTTCTATTTCATCTTTTACATCCTGTTCTGTTATATTCAGCTCTCTTAACGTCATGCCTGCAATACCTTCATCTTCAATAACTAAGCCTAATAAAAGATGTTCAGTTCCTACTGTGCGATGGCGGAAGTTTTTTGCTTCTTCTTGTGCTATGAGTAGGGCTTTTTTAGCTTTATCTGTAAATAATTCATTCATATTTGTTAGTCCGCCTTTCTATTATTGGGCTCTTCATAACGTAATTCAGCGAGCATGGAGCGTAGTAAATTAGCTCGAACTCGATTGTCAATTACCTGATCGCCCGTATAAAGTGACTTATCCATTGCCACTATCATTAATTTAGCTTCACGTTTACTAATAATTTCATCATCATAAAATTTCTGAACAACAGATTTGGCATCTCTTTCAGAAATATCATTACCAATAACTGCAATCATTGTATTGAGCATATCTGACTCATCTAATACTTGCACTTTAATAATGCGGATATATCCGCCGCCACCACGTTTACTTTCCACAAGGTATCCCTTTTGGATCGTGAAGCGTGTATTGATGACATAATTGATTTGTGAGGGTACACAATCAAATAATTCTGCTATCTCATTCCGTCTAATTTCTACTTGCTCTTTTTGATTTAACACTTTTTTAAGATAGGCTTCAATGATATCTGTCATATTTTTATTATCCATCATGATTACTTTAAGAGTTAAACTTGAAAAGATCTTTATAAATGCAAAACCAATCAAGTACTCTCTCTGTTCCCTCCTTTACATTTGACTCTTTTGAGGAACGATATTAGTTTGACTATTTCTGACTAATAATAATTATAACAATAAATAATCTAAATTAAAAGAGAGAAGACATCCGAGTTTGAAGAGTTTTGGATATAACAAAAAAGTGATCTCAGATTTTATCTAAGATCACTTTTCACCTATTTTAATTCAACGCGCCCTAAAGGACTTGAACCTTCAACCGCCTGATTCGAAGTCAGGTGCTCTATCCAATTGAGCTAAGGGCGCATTAGATAGATAAAGTTAACAGTTAAGAATGAGCCGTGCAGGATTCGAACCTGCGACCCTCTGATTAAAAGTCAGATGCTCTACCAACTGAGCTAACGGCTCGAAACAAAATGGAGGTTAACGGGCTCGAACCGCACATGGATCATTGATGATGGACACGGACAAACCGCTACCTGTTCCTTTACCGTAACGGTCGAGGATAACCAGGACCCGACTATCTCATGCCTCACCAATCAGACCCTTGATACCGAT
>NZ_JAWOBT010000035.1:0-13942 GCF_046484155.1 Alkalibacterium sp. | reverse complement strand
ACAGAAAACCGGTGAGTCTGTCATCCGGAGGCTGAAATGACGAACTCAGGAGTGAAAAAATGGTGAGTCTGTCATCCGGAGGCCGAAATGACGAACTCACGAACAGAAGACCGGTGAGTCTGTCATCTGGAAGCTGAAATGACGAACTCACGGAAAGAAAACCGGTGAGTCTGTCATCCGGAGGCTGAGATGACGAACTCACGAACAGAAAAACGGTGAGTCTGTCATCTGAAGGATGAAATGACGAACTCACGAACAGAAAACCGGTGAGTCTGTCATCCGGAGGCCGAAATGAAAAACTCAGGAAAATAAAGCCATGAGTTAAAAATAAGGCGGCCAACACCTAAGGATGACAGCAACCGCTTCGGCGGTTGCTTACCAACTGGAAGATCTCAAAAGCTTGAAATGAAACGACGTGTCACCGGACACGTCGTCATCCGATCAAAAACAGGGCAAAGAAAAAGGAGACTCGGCTGAGTCTCCTTTTGTCATAATACTTAGTCACGTTTTTGTTTGCCGGAATTGCGGAGCTCTTTCTGTTCGAATGGGCTCTGGTTACGACGTTTGTTTCTGGCAGAAGGTATTTGATTAAGCTTCGTGTCAGTTTCAGTAGCTTGAACTGTTTTACGTTCACGTACCTTACGTTTAATAATAGGTTTTCCACCGTGTTTTTTCTCCATCTCTTTTTCTAATTTCGGTTTGTAATACAAATTAGTGATAAGAGATTGACCGATTGCTACAAAACCACCAGCAAACCAGTATAATGTCAATCCAGCGGGTCCAGTGACTGAGAACATCAGGATCATCACTGGGCTCATGTACATCATGGCACCTGTTTGCTTGCGCGTTTCTTCGGGCATGCCTGCCTGCATGACTTTAGTTTGAACAAAATAAACAATACCGGTCAGTATGGCGAGTGGAATACTGCTTTCTCCCAAATTAATCCCCAGCCATGAAGCACTCTGAATGGATTCGGACATGCGGATCGCTTGGAACATAGCTGTGAAAACTGGCAATTGAATGAGTAGCGGTAAACAGCCAGACAAACCGCCTAACATATTGACGTTATTCTCTTTGTAAATTTCCATCATTTCTGCTTGTAAGTCTTGTTTTTCTTTCGGATCATCTGTTTCTTTCATCTCTGCTTGAATCTCGTCAGTAACAGGTTTGACTGTTGACATCTTAGCTTGTTGCTCTAAAGTCGCACGTTGTTGCTTGATTGATAAGGGCAAGATGAGGATACGAACAATAATGGTAATGACGATAATTGCCAGTCCGTAACTTCCAGTGAAATCTGCTAGTATTTCTATGAACTGTTGTGTGGGTAAAACGAGATAATCAAATAAAAACTGAGAAAAGCCACCAGTAGGCCTTCCACTTTCGTCGACGTTCATACAACCTGATAAGAACAAAACGATGGAAAGCATTCCACCTGATAAAAGCCATCTTTTAGTACGGTTTTTCAATTGTATTCAATCCTTTAAGTTTATATTAGTGGTTCTCTATTGCTTTCACGCTATTCACCACTATACCTTAATGGAAGAAAGAATTCAATTAACTTGAGAAAAAATCGTTTTTTCTTCAATCTTTTCGTCATAAGTGACGACAACTTTTTCAACATCAGCAGCTGGAGAAGGTCCTTTGCGTAACGCTTCGATAAATCGACTTAATTGTTCTTCGTCACCAACTGCTTCAACGTAAACAGTGCCGTCGGATTCATTGCGTACGATCCCTTTGACACCTATCTCATCGGCTGATTGTTTTGTAGAAAAACGAAAGCCGACACCCTGGACACGTCCCGAGATAGTGGCACGCATTTTTTGTTTGCCATTATTTTCCAATGGCTCGTTTGTATAAATGACTTCACCGTTCGACTGCTTGTTTTTTCCCTTTTCGAAAAAATCTTTAAATAAAGAACCCATCGTGAATCCTCCTTTTAATAGTTACTCAATATATTTTCATATAGTATCAGTTTACTTGTACAGAGACGTCCAGGTCAAAGGAAAGCTATTACAGCCTAGTTAAAGTAAGGGACAACTTACTTTGATGCTACTTTTCATGCTATAATAAACCAGAATATATAGGAAGGAGTGCAGAGATGGCACGTACAAAAAAACGAGGAAGACCAAAGAAAAAACAGCATAAAGTGTCTCCTGAATGGATAGGATTTATTTTATCATTCATGAGTATATTAACATTAGGGTCATTCGGCTTTGTCGGGCGATTCTTTACTAATCTGCTGCGATTTTTCGTGGGTGAGACTTACGCATTTTCAGCTATTATTTTACTGGGGTTAGGGATCTATCTTATACTTAAAGGTGAATGGCCGAGTTTAAAAGGAACAAAAACAAAAGGAGTCGCTCTACTTTATACAGCCTGGTTAGTCTTTTTACATTCAAGATGGTTTGCGCCTATTATTAATGATTCGATCAATAGCGTGGTCGCAACCTGGCGATTTTTCTGGCCACAGTTTTTATCCAACAGCATAGGGACCGATGTCGGTGGCGGAATGATAGGCTCATTATTCTTCAGCGCGAGTTATTTCCTGTTCAGCGTTGTCGGCACTTACTTGATGATCATTGCTTTAGTCTTTTTTGGGATCATGACATTTTTCCAATTTTCCTATCGGTATTTATTTGACCGGATAAGAAATGCACTGAAAGCAGTCATGGCCTGGATAGGAAATGGATTCAAACAATTAAAATCTAAACGGGCTGAAAAGGCTAAATCCAGAAAAGCTAAATCCAAAAAGTCTAAACTGAAAAAGAAAGTGAAAAACACGACCACTCAAGAAGCTGCTTCAGAGAACACTAGTCTTAATGAAGCAAGCGTGTCTACGGAACAGGAACAGGAGTCTGAACAAATAGCCTTAGAGATAGAAGGTTATCAGGAACTTCAAGCTAAATATGAACAAAAAGCTAAAAAAGATAATCAGTCTTCAAAAGCAAAAAGCACTGGTCAAGAAGGCAATGATTCAGAAGAAGAGGTAGCGGTGGAGTTTGAAATCGGGGAAGAAGAGAACCAGTCGTACAAACTGCCACCTGTGTCATTACTGGATGAACATGAAGCAATCGATCAGTCGGATGAATATTCGATCATCCAGAAAAACGTGAAAAAATTGGAAGAAACATTTGAAAGCTTTGGTGTTAAAGCTAAAGTGACTAAAGCGAATCTTGGTCCTGCTGTTACGAAGTATGAGATCCAACCAGCTTCGGGTGTGAAAGTCAGTAAGATCGTCAACTTAGCTGATGATATAGCATTAGCTTTGGCTGCAAAAGACATTCGAATGGAAGCACCTATTCCTGGTAAATCTGTTATCGGTATAGAAGTGCCGAATTCAGAAGTCAGCATGGTATCTTTTAGAGATACGATCGAAGGACAAATAAACGACAAGGATCGCTTATTAGAGGTGCCGCTGGGACGAGACATTGCAGGTAACGTAGCGATGGCTGACTTATCTAAAATGCCTCACTTGCTTGTAGCGGGAGCAACAGGATCCGGGAAATCTGTTTCCATCAACGGCATGATCACGAGTCTATTAATGAAAGCTAAACCAAATGAAGTGAAAATGATGATGATCGATCCTAAGATGGTCGAGCTGAATGTATACAACGGGATACCACATCTGTTGACGCCGGTAGTTACGAATCCTAAGAAAGCGGCCCAGGCACTACATAAAGTCGTACAGGAGATGGAACGTCGGTATGAAATGTTTGCAGCCAGCGGGACACGTAACATGGAAGGGTACAACCAGTTTGTTAAAAAGAAAAATGCCGAAAAGAATGAAGGGTTATTACCTTTCCCTTATATTGTAGTTATTGTGGATGAGTTGGCCGACTTGATGATGGTTGCTTCAAACGAAGTGGAAGATGCCATTATAAGATTGGCTCAAATGGCACGTGCGGCAGGCATTCATATGATCCTGGCGACCCAAAGACCGAGTGTGGACGTTATCACTGGTATCATCAAGGCTAATGTGCCTTCACGGATCGCGTTCGCTGTATCCAGTGGAACGGATTCCCGTACCATTTTAGACAGCAACGGGGCTGAAAAATTACTCGGACGAGGAGACATGCTTTTCCAACCGATGGGAGCCAACAAAGCGACCCGTGTCCAAGGAGCCTTCATTTCGGACGAAGAGGTTGAAGCCGTGGTGAACTTTGTTAAAAATCAGCAGGAAGCCAATTATGTCGAAGAAATGATCCCTAAAGACGAACCGAAAACACAGGCAGGGGAATCGGAGGATGAATTATACGGTGATGCCGTTGCTTTAGTTGTCGAAATGCAGACAGCCAGTATTTCATTGCTCCAGAGACGTTTCAGGATCGGTTATAACCGTGCGGCCAGGATTGTCGATGAAATGGAAATCAAAGGTATCGTAGGACCGCATGAAGGCTCAAAACCACGAGAAGTACTCGTGACTGCGGAGTATTTAAACAGTTCAAATGAAAATACAGATGAATAAAGTATATTAAAATTTGAATAGGATATATTTTTGTTTATTAAAAATTTTTAACTTTCCTTTTTGTTACAAGAGTGTTACTATATACCAATGAAAGGGTTAACAGTTTAGCTATTACGGTATTGTTGTTATTATACTGTAATAGGGATTCTTTGACCCTTAAAGATACATAAAAAAAATAATAGGGGGAATTATCGTGTCAAAAATGAAACTAAGAAGTTTACTAGCAATTGGTTCATCAGCATTTGTATTGGCAGCATGTCAAGGACAAGATGCATCAGATCCGGCAACTGATGATACAGCAACTGAAGATGAAGGAACCGATGCTGGAGAAGATACAGAAGCTGTTGATTTTTCAATCTCAATGGTTACAGATGAAGGTGGCGTAGATGACCGTTCATTCAACCAGTCTGCTTGGGAAGGTATGCAGGAATGGGGCCAAGAACACGGCTTATCAGAAGGCGAAGGTTATGCATATTATCAGTCAGATGACTCAGCTGACTTTGTTCCAAACTTGAACCAGGCTTTAACAGATGGTTATGACATTATTTACGGAATCGGTTATCAGCTTTTAAATTCAGTTAATGACGTAGCGGATCAAAATCCGGAACAACACTTCGGTATCGTCGATGATGTTTCAGATCGTGATAACGTCGTTTCATTAACGTTCCAAGACCATCAAGCAGCTTTCTTAGCAGGTGTAGCAGCAGCTGAAACAACTGAAACTGGTCAAATTGGATTTATCGGTGGAGTTGCTGGTCCAGTTATCGACCGTTTCCAAACTGGTTTTGAAGCTGGTGTCGCTCATGTTGATGACAGTATCGAAGTAGACGTTCAGTACGCTGAGTCATTTACTGATGCAGGTATCGGACAACAACTTGCAGCTGGTATGTTCGCAAATGGCGCAGACGTCGTTTATCACGCATCTGGTGCTGTAGGTAACGGTGTATTCACTGAAGCACGTAACCTCATGGAATCAGATCCTGATACTCAAATTTGGGTAATCGGTGTTGACCGTGACCAGGAAGAAGAAGGCGATTATGACGGTGGAAATCTCACATTGACTTCAACTATCAAAGCTGTAGGTACTGCAATCAAAGAATCAGCTAACCAAGCAATGGAAGAAGAATTCCCCGGTGGAGAAAATCTTGCTTATGGTTTAGAAGAAGGCGGCGTTGATTTAGTAGAAGGTAACTTGTCTGAAGAAGCATGGGCATCAGTGGAAGAAGCTCGTCAAGGCGTCATTGATGGAGACATCGAAGTTCCAGAATTCACATACAGTGAAGAGTAATTAAAAACTAAAAAACAGAACAATACAAATTAATAGTTGAGCGCTGGTCTATGGGCTAGCGCTTTTTCTGATAATTCAATTAAAGTACTTGAACTATCACATATAATAAGTAATAATGTTTACGGTTATTAAAATTAACAATGATAGGGAGGGATCGGTAGTGACACAGGCAGAAAAAGTCATTGAAATGAAAGGCATTACAAAGAAATTCGGCGAATTCAAAGCGAATGATAATATTAGCTTAAATGTTGAAAAAGGAGAAATCCATGCACTTTTAGGAGAAAATGGTGCAGGGAAATCCACTTTAATGAACATCTTGTCTGGATTATTAGAACCGACATCAGGAGAAATATACGTTAATGGTAAAAAAGAAAATATTGATTCACCTGAAAAAGCCAATCAATTAGGTATTGGCATGGTGCACCAGCACTTTATGCTCGTTGACAAATTTACCGTCACTGAAAATATCATGCTGGGAAAAGAAAAACACCGTTACGGTTTTATGGATGAACAAGGCGCCGAGAAAGATGTCAAAGAATTATCTGAACGCTACGGTTTAACAGTGGATCCGTCTGCGAGAATAGAAGACATCAGTGTGGGAATGCAGCAGCGTGCAGAGATTTTAAAAACATTATTCCGTGGAGCGGATATTCTGATCTTCGATGAACCGACGGGTGTTTTAACACCTCAAGAAATCGATGAATTGATGGGTATCATGAAAAAGTTGACCGATGAAGGCAAATCCATCATCCTGATCACACACAAATTAGATGAGATCAAGAAAGTTGCTGACCGTTGTACAGTAATACGCCGTGGTAAAAGTATTGATACAGTTGATGTTAAATCAACGTCTCAGCAAGAACTGGCAGACATGATGGTCGGACGTTCGGTAACCTTTAAAGTAGAAAAAGAACCAGGTCAACCAAAAGGCCCGGTACTTGAAATTAAAAATTTGACCGTGAAAGAATCTCGGGGACTAGAGGCTGTCAAAGGTGTTGATCTGGAAGTGAAAGCCGGCGAAATTTTAGGTATAGCTGGCGTTGACGGTAATGGTCAATCAGAATTGATTCAAGCGATCACCGGCCTGACAAAAGTGGAAGCAGGAACAATTAAATTGAATGGTAAAGATGTCACTGGGAAAAAACCACGTGAAATCACAGAGACAGGCTTGGGACATATTCCGGAAGACAGACACCGTTATGGTTTAGTTTTACCAATGAAACTGGAAGAAAATTTAAGCTTACAACAGTATTATAAAAAACCGTTCAGTAAAAACGGCTTCTTGAATCATGGGGAAATCAAAAAATATGCGAAGAAATTGATTGAAGAATTTGATGTACGTACGCAAAGTGAAGAATCGACAGCTGGCTCACTTTCAGGTGGGAATCAGCAAAAAGCGATCATTGCCCGTGAAATCCATAGAAATCCGGCATTATTGATTGCAGCACAGCCAACGCGTGGACTGGATGTTGGAGCGATCGAATACATTCACAAGCGCTTAATTGAACAACGTGATAACGGAAAAGCCGTTTTACTTATGAGTTTTGAATTGGATGAAGTTATGAATGTGTCAGATCGCATAGCCGTCATGTACGATGGCAAGATAATCGCTGTCGTTAATGCAGACGAAACAACTGAAAATGAATTAGGTCTCTTGATGGCCGGTGTGCCATTAGAGAAAGCGAAACAGGAGTTAGCAGGAAAAAATAGAAAGGAGCGTGAGACTGTTGTTAACAACCAATCAGAGTAGATTAAATACCTTACTTATTCCTATATTTTCTATTTTATTAGGATTTATTTTTGGAGCAGTGCTCATGCTGTTCTTCGGGTACAATCCTCTATTAGCATATGAAGCCATGTTGATGGGCGTTTTCGATAGCCCGTACTTTATGGGTGAAGCATTAAGGCAAGCGACCGTGTTGACCTTTACCGGTTTAGGATTTGCCATTGCATTTAAAGCAGGATTCTTTAATATCGGAGTAGCCGGACAACTCCTTGCCGGTTGGGTAGCTGCAATCTGGGTAGCATTAAGTTTCCCTGACTTGCCAAGGATTTTATTGCTTACATTAAGTATCGGTGCCGCTATCGTTGCGGGTGCTATATGGGCGGGTATCGCCGGAGCCTTACGTGCTTATTTCGGTACCAGTGAAGTAATTGTTACGATCATGTTGAACTATACTGCTCTTAATTTAACCAACTACCTTATTCGAAATGTTTTAGCAACAGGAAATACAACGGATCGTGTCGGTGAGAATGCAAGTCTCAGTGTAGGGTGGTTATCACAACTCACACAAAATTCTCGAGTTAACATGGGACTATTCATGGCTATTATTGTTGTTATTTTATATTGGGTCTTCATGACTCAAATGACAGCTGGATTTGAAGTGAGAGCTGTTGGATTGAATCCAGATGCTTCAACATATGCCGGGATGAGTGCCAAAAGAAACATTATCGTGTCTATGTTGATCAGTGGTGGTTTAGCTGGCTTTGGTGGAGCAATTCATGGATTAGGTACGTTTGGAAATATCTTTACTCAAAGTGGTCTACCAAGCTTAGGTTTCAACGGAATTGCTGTTGCCTTGCTTGGTCTAGGTAATCCGATCGGTATTTTCTTCTCCTCAATATTATTTGGCGTTTTAGATGTCGGTGCCGGCTTTATGCCAAACCGCGCAGGTGTGCCCGATGAAATGGCCGATATCGTTATCGCTGCCATTATTTTCTTCGTAGGGGCGAATTATATTATTCGTTTGCTATTGGATAAAATACAGCGCACTAAGACTGTAGAAGAAGGAGGAGAATAGGCATGAGCACCATATCTTTATTACAATTAATCGTTTCAAGTTCCTTGATCTACGCCGCTCCATTAATTTTTACTGCTTTAGGCGGGACATTCTCTGAACGTAGTGGGATCGTTAACATTGGACTAGAAGGCATCATGGTTATGGGTGCTTTCATGTCGGCAGTCTTTAATCTTACATTTTATAGTACATTCGGTGATATGACACCTTGGCTGGGACTGCTGGCTGGTGGACTGATAGGTGTTTTGTTCTCACTTATCCATGCGGTAGCTACCATTAATCTTCGAGCCGACCATATCGTTTCAGGTACCGTTATCAACTTAGCGGCTCCTGCTATAGCCGTATTCTTAACAAGAGCCATTTATGGCGCCGCACAAACAGGACCTTTAGCGCGATCATTCGGTCGTTCTGATATTTTCCTGCTTCATAGAATTCCGGTCATTGGACCAATATTTTTCGGTAACACTTCCGGACCTGCTTTTTTAGGTATACTAGTCGCAGTTATTGCCTGGGTAGTCATGTTTAAAACGAAATTCGGGTTGCGTCTACGTTCCGTTGGTGAAAATCCGCATGCTGCAGAAACATTGGGAATCAATGTTTACTTAATGAAGTATGCTGGCGTAATGATTTCTGGATTATTAGGTGGGATCGGTGGCGCGATTCAAGCTCAAGCCATCCATAATGAATTTGGTATTTTAACTGTAGCCGGTCAAGGGTTCATATCGATGGCTGCTATGATCTTTGGTAAATGGAATCCATTGGGTGCAATGGGAGCAGCGATTTTCTTTGGTTTTGCTCAAAGTTTGGCCCGTATCGGGAACTATATTCCAATCATTCAAGACATACCAGGCATCTGGTTGCAAGTGCTGCCGTATCTCTTGACGATTATTATCTTAGTCAGTGTGGTCGGTCGATCTGTCGCACCGAAAGCTATCGGGAAAACATTCATTAAATCTAAATAAGTTGATGCTTAACAGAAAAAGAGTCATTCGATAGTATCGAATGACTCTTTTTCTGTATTAAAATCTCTATTCACCTGGGGCCGTCCAGACAGCCGGTTCATCATCGGCATTATAATTATGATAAAAAACACTTTCCCTATAACGGACCATTCGCGTATTCCAGTTGGGTCTTGGTACAGGTCTTTCGTCCGTTAAACGGTAAGTCAGGAATAATTCCGGGAAGTTCACGCCAGCACCTAGAGACATGACTTGACTCTCGCAAAAACGAGGATTGACATCTGTCAGCTTGAAGTCGCCGTCTTCTTTCATGAACTGCAGGTTAATAAACCCTTCTTCAATGAGCGCTTCAGCAATTTTTATGGAAATAGCTATGAGTACGGTATGTTCAATAAGGGTCCCATCCAGGACTAAACCATCCGAGACACCAATACGTTGACGAGGAACGCTCACAACAGTTTTAGAATCATGAATGTATAAATCGACACTGAATTCAGATTGATCTAATTTCCTCATAACCATACGATGATCAGTATTGTCTGTTTCCAAATAATCTTCAAAGGCAAAAACATGAGACTGCTGTGTTTCGATTGCTTTTATAAATTTGTCGTGATGAGTCAATAAAGTGAAATCTGATGGCACATACCCTGAGGTGTTCTTGACAATAAGTTCGTCTTCATCTTTAAATTCGTTATGAATAAGACGAGCCAGCTCATCATGTGACTTAAACGTATAGTAAGTAGGGATATATTCACTGAAACCATGCTCGTCAAGCCAATGATAGGTCGTGTCCTTATCCGTTAATCGATCAAAATGGGAACTTTCAGGTAAGGCAAAAGGAATTGTCAGGTGTTGTTTATAATCCTCGTATACATCGATTTCATGAGGATGACATGGGAAAACAGCCTGAACATGTTCTTTATCAATGATTTCTTTTAGTTGCTCGAAATAGTTGTCTTTGTTTTCAGTGAACCTTGGTACGCGGTAGACGCGGTCACAGAAGATGTTGCCGGCTGTAAGCGTTTGAGGATTTACACCGATTATTTTAATGTTTTTAATTTCCTTTAAACCTTTTAGAACACCATGTGCGGTAGGGGTGTCTATCGAGGTAACTAAGACAGTCAGGTTTTCCATATGGGTCTCCTTTTTAAGAAATTACAGAATTTTTAGCAAGTATATTTAACAATTATTCTACATTATTGTAAAAACACTTACAAACATTTACGGTCATCGTTTCTCGATTGCAATAAGGAAGGGTGGCGAATTTTTTTGGTTAATAAACTGATACTGTAAAACAGAAAATTCTTTTTGAGGAAGCTGTTCAACATAATTGAGTACCGCACCCTTTTCTGTTTCTCCGCCTTCGTGTCCATAATAGATCATCAAAAGGATCAACCCTTTGCTCTTTAAGTGACCGAGTGCTTGTTCAACACTTTTCAAAGTAGTGTCGGGTGTTGTAATGATCCCTTTGTCTCCTTTAGGTAAATAGCCTAAATTGTAAACCACCAGAGATAAGTCTGTTGAAGAAGAAAGGACAGTGTCTATTTCTTCGTGCCCTTTATGATGAAGGCTCACCCGGTGCGCTAAATTTGCTTCATTGAGTTTATGCTGCGTTGTCTCAAGGGCTGGTTTTTGAATGTCAAACCCAATGACATGACCAGTGTCTCCGACGCACTCGGCAAGTAGCAGGGTGTCATGACCGTTACCGACAGTGGCATCAACCACCGTGTCTCCGACCTGGACAGTTTCTTTGATCAATGAACGGGTGTAAGATAATGCTGAATGTAACAATTATGACACGCTCCTTAGTAAATAAAGTGATTTGCTTTCAATTAGTTCTTATTAGCAACTATAAACGGTGATGCCTCGATCTTATTCTGAAATGAGGGGTGTTAATGGAATTATAACATGTACTATATTACATTCAGTTAACAATATGAATAAAATCATTTCATTCGTTCCGATTTGGGGGAACTAAGGTTATAATAAATAAATAGAATAAATATACATATTTGAGAGGAGCAATTTATAGATGACTAAGAAAACATATATGCCCCTTGCACCAAAGAAGTATCTTATAAACAACACCAAAGCATTACTATTATCGACCGGGATCTTGGCAGGATTCGTTGCCTTAAGTGGATTTACTAAAGCGGTAGATGCTGAGGAATTAGACCTGGACCAAAAAGAATTACAAGGATTATATGAACTGTACACTCAAATCGAAATGACTGAGCATAAAGTAGCAGACGTTGAAGATTCATCGTTAGAACAAGCCAGTGAAATAACTGAAGAACAGAAAGAAGAATTAGATTTTATCAAGACGCAGCTGATAAGAATGATCGAATTAGCGGGTGGACAAAGTATGTTGGATCAACTACATAATCATTCATTGTCGTACGAACAGCTCGATACTATTTTTAACGCATTGCTTGACAATAATCTAACCGAAGCAGCAGACGAAACTGTTGAAGAGGGATCGACCGAAGTAGTAGACGAAACTGTTGAAGAAGGATCGACTGAAGCAGCAGACGAAACTGTTGAAGAAGTATCCACTGAAGTAGTAACAGAAACTGTTGAAGAAGTATCCACTGAAGTAGTAACAGAAACCGTTGAAGAGGGATCGACTGAAGCAGTAGACGAAACTATTGAAGAAGCTTTGGAAGAGCCAGATGAAGCAGATACTGTTCAAACAGTTAAAGAACCAGTCAAAGAAACAGAAACAGTCAAAGACGTCGAGCCGCTTGTTTATGTTGTGAGATCTGGAGATACGCTAGGTTCGATTGCGCAGCGTTATCAAACGACGGTGAATAGACTTGCTTCATTAAATAATATCACCAATGTAAACAGACTATCGGTGGGACAAGTCTTAGCCGTTAACGAGGCAGGGAAAGTAGAAGCTAAAGCACCACAGCCGACTAAACCGGAGGATCTTGATGAGGTGACCTCGCCGAGTGAATTTATTGAGAACCTCGCAAGTTATGCGCAAAACGTAGCAAGCGAAAATAACCTTTACGCTTCGGTCATGATCGCGCAAGCGAGTCTGGAGTCAGGTTACGGGAAAAGCAGTTTATCAGCTACACCTAATTTTAATCTATTTGGGATCAAGGGATCATATAATGGCGAATCCGTAGCTAAAAGAACACAGGAATATTATGCCAGTACGGGTTGGATAACGATCACTGATCACTTTAAAAAATACCCCAATTATGAAAAATCCTTACAAGACAATGCGAATCTGTTACGTGACGGATTAAGAAGCAACAGTGCCTTTTACTCCGGGACTTGGGCTGAAAAGACGACGAGTTACCGTGATGCGACGCTGTGGCTCCAAGGCAGATACGCAACAGATCCAACATATGCTTCTAAATTAAACAGGATTATTGAACAATTCAATCTGACACGATTCGATATTGTGGAAACGAAAGGCAACAGCACCGTTAATGTTAAACCGGTTGTCCCTGAGACGCCGACCACACCACCGGCAAATCCTTATGAAAAAGAGACCACCTATAAAATCGTGAGTGGCGATACTTTAAATAAGATTGCTAAAGCATTTAACACAACGGTGCCGGATTTAAAAGCAGCCAATAACTTAACCGGAGATTTGATTTTTGTGAATCAGGAGATTGCTGTTCCGGTTCTTGAGAAGGAAACCAAACCGGAAGAAATAAAAGATAATGCAGAAGTCGAACCAGAAACGCCCGAAGAAAATCTGAACGTTTCAACAACTGAAGAGAAAATATCAGGAAAAAATTACACCGTTGTGCGTGGCGATACGCTCTCTCAAATTGCTGGCCGTTTTGACATCACCGTTTCTCGATTAAAACAATTGAATAAATTGACTGGTGATACTATATACATCAATCAAAAATTGATCGTTCCGGTTATTGAAGAAGCACAAAAAGACGTTCAACCGGTCGAAGATGATAAACAGTCAGAACAAGTTAAGAACGCAACTTCTGTCACCGTTGTTCTTGGAGACACGCTTTCACAAATCGCTGAAAAGCATAACACGACGGTGAAGGCAATTACAGAAACGAACAAGCTAACGTCAGATAGAATCTACGTCGGACAACGCTTGACGCTAGCCCAAACGGTAACGACAGCACCGCCGAAAGTAGAAGAAAAACAAGAGGAATCTAAGCCTGAAGTCGTCACACCATCCGCTAAAGAAAATCAGACAGCCTACACAGTGAAGGCGGGCGATACGTTAGGGCACCTTGCTAACCGGTTTAATACCACAGTTACTCAGTTAAAAGAACTGAACAAGTTGACGTCTGACTTGATTCGAGTGGATCAGAAATTAACGGTTCCAAACGGTCAAGTCGACGAAACCAAACCGGTGCCTTCTAAACCTGAAGAAAAACCGGTAAAAGAAGATGAAAAAGAAAAAACTGATGTGTCGGTGTATACCGTGGGATCTGGGGAC
>NZ_JAWOBT010000024.1:0-3915 GCF_046484155.1 Alkalibacterium sp. | reverse complement strand
GTTTTGAATGGTCTTCGATTTTTTCTTCACCTTTTTGACTTCTTTGGAAGGCAGCAGCTCTTTGTATCCATCGGCAGCGTACCGTAATTTTTTCGCTTGTTTTCTTGCCCCGTGCGCAGCTTCATGATCCGAGTGATCCGCTTTTTTATATAATTTGAACACTTTTTTCTTTCTCGAAGCGAACCGCTCTTGTAGATAAGTCTCCAAGTCTCCATCCTCGGTCTTGTCTTTGTCGAATCTCAATTGATTGATCGTCTCTTTGGTTTCTTCAAGCATATCTTCAAAAGCCGCAATCATGCTCTTGTTCAAGCGGCTGCGCATCCATTTCCGACGTTCATTATGGAGATACCGGAACACTTCAGCGTAATCATCGATCAAGTCAGGTTCTATAAGCGCTCGTTCGCCGCATGATTCAATCAAGACGTCCGCTTCACGCAACGGCTCTAAGCGGTAGGACGCATCTCGGATCAAGGTATTCAATTCAGTATAGGCATCTTTTCCTATCAGAGGTTTCACAAAATGGAGCAAGGACCGCATCTTGCGCATGTCCACCCGAAAGTTATGAATCTGTTCTGGTGAATAAGGGTTATTGCGGAAGTGCTCGTAAGACTGTGCCATTGCTTCTGCCTGACGTGAAAGCACGTCTCTTAACGGTTCGACTTTTTCATCCGTTTTTTTTTTGGATTTTGGATCATCGTCCCACACGAGTTTGCCCTGTGTCCGGTCGTCATCCAGACGGACCAGGGCCGCCCCGCCTTTTTTGAAGGCATACGGTCGACTCGTCAGCAGACCGACCAAGTCACCCTGAATAGGTTTATGCCCGACACACACGAGACGCGTATCCGAATCAAGGTTCTTGACTTCATCCATAAAGGCAGGGTAGTCGCCACTTTCTAGAAACTCCTTTTCCTCCGCCGCCGGCCAGCCCATCTGCTCCGTTAATATGGAAGCTGTCTGCTTGGCCCGTTTCAGCGGACTCGTCCATACTTTGACATCCAATCCTGTCTCGAGGTCTTTTTTGACAGAGGCGATGAATGCTGAAAACTCCTCTTTCCCTTCTTCTGTCAGTTTGCGTTTCGCATCGTCTTTAGCCGTCGAGCGGTCTTCAGCTTTGCCGTGACGGACCATAAGTAATTCTATCGTCATATCGATCTCTCCTTCAGTAAATACCTGTTCAGTCGTCTGCTTCTCCCTTTAGTATACCAAAAGTGGCCAAAGAGTTGAGTAATAAGCATTTATATCTACATTAAAACGACTCCGACTCATTCGTGTAAATGAGCAGAGCCGTTTAAGTTAGTCAGTTAGTCCATGACGAATGTCTCGTCGAAACAGATAGGCCCGGCGATTGACTAAAATTTTCCAGATAAATGACCGATCCGTCTATTTCGATTTTGAAGTATGACGTTCCAGTCGTGTCGTCCGTTTCTACTAAGGAAAGAGTGCTTTAGATTTCAATACCTAAGGCTAAAACGGTATACCCCACCATCAAGGCAATTATAAAACCAAAGGCTGTAATGACTAACGCCGCTTTTTTGTTAGACACTAGCAATGGGAAAATGCCATCCCCACTTGTTGCGATGCCTGCTGCAATTAAAGCCGCTATCGGAAAATTTGGGATAGCTAAAAAGGCGACCGCAACAGAAATCATCCCGCCACAACCCGGTGCCGCGCCTATGATGGCAGCAATGGCTATGACAACGAAAGCTGATGACGTCATCCACGCATCAAACGTTTCTGGTCCGACCAAAATATCAATAATATAGTTAGCGATCAATAGTCCAGCAAAGACAAAAACAATGACAGTAGCAATATCGAATACGGCATGTAATAACGTTGCCCTCAGATTATTGTCACGAGAACAGTCATGTCCTTTGTAAGTGAATTTGTATACAAGATAATAAATGATCGAAAAAATTGGAAATAAAATGGCTACCCAAACGGATAAGTCATCATAACCTGTCAGTCCACCACCCCATAAAGCCATTATTGATCCGGGCAGCAAAAAAGCACTAAAAGTAAGAATGAGATAAAATCCGATATAATCAACTATGACATGTGATAGGGTTTTTGCTTTACTTGAGTGGTGGTCTTGTTGTGTTATTTTTTCTGGAGTCTCAGGCGCGTCGATGTTTATTCCAATCATATCAACGAGATAACCAAATATAATAGCGACAATAGCGCCTACTAAGTTGACAATAAAAAATGCTTTAAGATTTGCAGCAACACTCGCCTCATCAGAAGCCCCTAATAACACAAAGGATCCTTCTCCTAATGTTGCAATAAATGCAGCAAATAACCCACCAAAGGATATTTTTTGATTTTTATACATTGATGAAACCACAATGGTTGCCCCGCATCCGGGTATCAACCCTAATAACGCTCCGATAATCGGGTGAGACCCACTCGGTCCTATTTGATTATCTCCTGAGAGTTTCCCTCGTAATGCATATGTGATTAAACTAACGCCGATAATTGATATGGAGACATATCCCCCTATAACACCGGCAGCTTCAAGCGTGTCCAGTATGAAGCTCCATACATTAAAATCCATATAATGCCTCTTTCTTCCCTTATTGAATGACTGATTACCTTAAAAAAATTATACATGATAATGATTCTCAATGTCAATTAGGATTAAAGCCTGTTCTGTGAAAAAAACAGTTGAACACAGCTTTAGATGTTGAAATAACAGCGTTTATTGAATCAGAAAGAATTGAGACATAAATGTGAAAAAAAGCACAAAAAACGATTAAACGTTAAATACAACCCTAGCGAAGGGATTATTCAAAGCAAATAGCTTAGTGTAAATATATGTAGTTATAAACATTTTGAATAAAAACCTTATAGCAGCATGATAAAGTGAACATAAGAATGCACCTTCTTCTCAGTCTATCTCCTGAGAAGAAGGTGCAAGGATCATCGTATCTGTTCCAGAGCAGCTTTACGTTCTTCAACTTATTCTTTGACGTACTTTTTCTCGAAGCAGATATGGCCGGCGATCTGTTTGGCCGCCTCTTTAGGGTGCTCGTAGGACCAGGCTCCGTTATCCATACGCTCTTCTCCGGTAACGATGTGGTAATACGTCGCCTCGCCTTTCCAGGGACACGTGTACTGTTTACCGCTTTTCTTCAAATATTCGATTTTCACATCTTCTCTGGGGAAATAATGGTTCTTCTCCACGACCTCGGTATGATCACTTTCTGCGAGCACAATATCTTTGAAAACAGCTTTCATTTTATATCCGTCCTTTCTCAAGTCCATCTAAAAAATCAGCAATAACAAATCGGGCAACTCTTTAGCTGACAAAATGTCAGTGTTCTTTCACTTTCGTTTAGTATACTCTGAAAACCAGTTTTATTTAAAGTATGAAGGCTTGAAAATGGGTAATGACCTCTATCATGTATCGACTGCAACCAGATTCGTTGCAACTTGCGCCCTTATTGACTAAAATTAAGATGATGACAGACACCGCGAGTCACTGTTTATAAATAAAAATCACGTTAAGGAGTGAGAAAATGAACCGTTTTTTCAAGTCTTTATTCATGCTGAACCTCATCTCATTGTTATTGAGCATCGCCTATCTCCTCTTTCCGGGAGAGAGCCTCTTCTGGAACGGTTATGGCCTGTTACTGATCGTGACCCTGACCGGTAATATCGTCGCCAGTATGATCGGGAGCCGATACAGGAAACTCGATACCGCTTATCTAGTATTGTCGAGTCTCGGTCTGTTGATGGTGATGCTCTCAAACACGGCTGCTTCTTTGCTCCCCACGCATGAAACATCCCGGAGTGTTGTGTCGATCGGTATTCTCCTCTTGCTGCTGATCGTTGGAGCGGCGCTTACCCGTGCACCGCTCGTGCGTGCCGCAACGCAACAGGCAAGCACGCCCCCAGCAGCTGAACGACCAGCAAAGA